>NZ_CALPDH010000015.1:0-147194 GCF_943193215.1 Acetatifactor aquisgranensis
AATAAGAGATGACTTAAGCCACCTGATAAACAGGTGGCTATTTTTGAAAGTCAAGGTACGGATGATTACCTACTTACATTAAAACTTCTTTCAAAACTTCTTTCAAACTCCTTTCATTTTTTTGATTGAAGTTCCTATCTTCTTTCATTTCCTCTTCATTTGCATATACCATCTTTAATGTCAGAGTAACCTGATTCAGTCTCGTGTCTTCTTTCAATTCGGGTTTTATCCAACCCTCATTTTCCCATGCAGATAAAATCGCCGGAAAACCGGAACCGGCATTGTCGCCGAATCCAATCATCCTGAGCATTGTCTGCATACGTCTGAACGTAATCGAGAGAATTTGCTAATGTATTATTTCTTGGAAATGAGCGATACCGAGATTGCAAAAAGACAAAACATTTCAAGAAGTGGTGTTTTTCAAAACCGACACAATTCATTAGAGCTTATGAAAAAAATATTAAAGGAGAAAAGATAGCAAATGAAACACACAATGAAAAAACCGTCCTACTATTTGCTTTCGCAGGCTATGGACGGGGACGAAAAAGCGATTGAAAAGATACTGGCATTTTATGACCCATACATATCAAAGTGCTGTCTGCGTCCACTCTATGATGAATACGGTAATGTTTATATTGTTGTAGATATGGAATTAAAGGGACTTATCCGAGAAGCACTTATCAAAATGATTTTAGGGTTTGATATTGCCTTAGAAATTGAAGAAGAATAACAAGCAGTAATCGCAGAGCATGATTTGTTCAATCCCCTCTTTCCTGCTCTGCACCTGCTTTTACATGAAAGCAACACGCTTTCGCCACAGCTCTTTGACAAATGAATAAAGCAGACAGATACGTTTGTGAGATAGCGAGCCACGGGGACTGTACGCCACGACCTTTTCAAAAAGAAAGCGAGCGACCCACGCAGTGATCCGAGAGCGACTGTTGGAAAAGTCGTTTTGCCACAACCTATCCTCACAGAATAATGATACGTCCGCATGGTGCGGTTCTGCCCACAAGAATGGGAATAGTTGGAATACTAACGGAGCTTTCCAAAGCCGTCTGCCTGCTTGTAAAAAATGACACACAGTAAAGGGGGTGCATAGATTATGAACAATACTGATGTGCCTATCTGGGAAAAATATACGCTGACGATTGAAGAAGCGTCTAAATACTTCCGCATTGGCGAAAAGAAATTGCGTAAATTAGCCGAAGAAAATATTGACGCTGGCTGGGTTATCGTGAATGGTAACCGTATTCAGATTAAGCGAAAACAATTTGAAAAAATCATAGATACATTGGACGAAATCTAATGTCATTGAGCCGTAGATATGGTATAATAAAGTATAGCGTATCACGGCTCATTCCATGACGGAAAGGAGCTTTACACTATGTCTAATGTGAAACGAAAAGACAGTAAAAATCGCAATTTGCGTAATGGAGAGAGCCAGCGAAAAGACGGAAGATACGTTTATAAATATACCGATATATACGGAAAGCCACAATTTATCTATTCTTGGAAACTTGTACCGACAGACAAGACACCTGCTGGAAAGCGTGATGATATATCGTTGAGGGAAAAAGAAGCACAGATAAAAAAAGACCTTAACGACGGTATCGACACAGCAGGCGGTAAAATGACAGTCTGCCAGCTCTACGAGAAGAAGAACAGCCAAAGAAAGAACATCAAAAGGGCTACTGAAAAAGGACGCCAGTATCTTATGAACGCTCTGAAAAATGACCCATTGGGTATGAGGGCGATTGATACTGTTAAACAGTCAGACGCTAAAGAATGGGCTATCAGAATGAGCGAAAAAGGATATGCCTATAAAACGATTGATAACTATAAGCGTTCCTTGAAAGCGTCATTTTACATGGCGATACAGGACGACTGTATCAGAAAGAACCCGTTTGAATTTAAGCTAAGTGATGTTCTGGAAGATGATACAGAGCCGAAAGTTATCCTTACACCAGAGCAGGAAGAACGCCTTCTTGCCTTTATGGAAAAGGACAAGATTTACAGTAAGTATTATGATGAGGTTGTGCTTCTGCTGGAAACGGGGCTTCGTATTTCTGAATTTTGCGGATTGACGACGCATATTGATATGCAGAACAGAATACTCAATATAGACCACCAGTTATTGAAAGATAGCGAAATCGGCTACTATATTGAAACGCCAAAGACGAAAAACGGTAAACGAGAACTCCCATTGACAGAACGAGCTTATCAAGCAATCCAAAGAATACTAAAGAACAGAGGAAATACACAACCGCTAATTGTAGGTGGTTACAGCAATTTCCTATTCTTAAACCGTGAGGGATTACCTAAAGTTGCAGGAAACTATGAGGGCATGGTGCGAGGACTGATTAAGAAGTATAACAAGTATCACACAGATAAGTTACCAAACATTACACCACATTCATTCCGACATACTTATTGTACGAATATGGCAAACAGAGGAATGAACCCAAACACCCTGCAATATCTCATGGGACACGCTAACATAACCATGACACTTGGCTATTACGCACACGGTACATTTCAATCTGCAAAAGCAGAACTGGAAAGGCTGGCTTGTTAATATCGGAGCTTATATTTACTACTCATTTACTACTTTTGGTTGCATTTTCATGCTGGTAAATGCCAGCTTATGCAAGGTATCTTCCAAAAAGAAAATACCGATAAAGCCCTAAAATACGGGATATATCGGCATTTACCAACTTATGAAAAGATAATCAGAAATTTAGTAAGTTTTTATAATTACACCCTAAAACCAAATAAGCTGTTGTGAATACTTCCTTATCACCGTAAAACTAAGGCGTAACAAGCAGTCTGCTGATTTCGCCCTCTTTGTTACCCCTAACGGTCGAAACGGAATTTTAAATTTGATGCGCGCGGAGTAGCGCCGCAATACTGCCGCCAACAACGGTTTTTTATTTTCCGCTTGCGGCTGTCCGACTATCATATACTTAATTTTACTTGTACTGCAAATTTAACCGGTGCACAGTATAAATAGGGGTTCAATCTCTCTTTTTATGAAATCTATCCTGTCTTTCACTCTTGGAACAAATAAAGAGGAAATAGCGACTACAATTTTGTCTTTAACATTGACATATATCGCATTTCCACCGTCACCTAAAGCCGCATACGAATGCTCCGCTTCATCTATAACCCACCACAAATACCCATACTTTAAATGGCGTGCTTTCCAAACGCTTTGTACCTGCGTACTCTCGAAAATCCATTGATCGGAAATAACCTGTCTGCCGTTCCAATGTCCCTCATTCAAATATAACTGCCCTAATTTAGCCATATCCATAGTTGTAAGGGATAATCCCCAGCCAGCCGTATTCGTTCCCTTCGGGTCAGCAACCCAGCCGTTTGCACCCTTTGATTGATAAAAATCCAGTTGTTCTTCTTTGCTTTGAAAATAGATGTTTTTATCCACCGAAATTCCCAACGGAGAAAAAAGATTGTCCTGTGCAAATTCTAATACGGATTTCCCTGTAGCATTGACAAGTATGCCCGATAAAATATCAATTCCGATGACAGGAGCATATTTGAAATTCCCAATTTTTCCGTTTCCGCCCAAAAGATCAAGAGAGGATATTACCCAATCATCACTGGAAAAATATTTTGGATAAGGGTTAAACCTATACTTATAGGGGGCGGTCATTGTAAGCAGATTCCGGATTGTAACATGCTGTATTGTTTTCTCCCTTTTCCTGGTTTGATAATTTGGAAAAAAATCAATTACTTTTTCATCAAGGTTTTTGATACAGCCTTTATCTAAGGCAATTCCGAATAACATGGAAATGATGCTTTTCGTCACCGAAAAAATATGAATGGGGTCATTTTCTGAACACTGATTAAAATAACTTTCGTAAGCAGCATTATTATCTTTCAGTACAATGATTCCGGTTATATTGCCATATTCTTTTTTTATTTTATTTTCTAAAGATGTTATTTGCTCCTGTTTCATGCCGTTTGATCGACCTCCGCTTTAAATTTTTCTAACTGGATAATAGACTTCTGTAATCAGTTCATCTTCCTCCGCAACCTGAGAGGGGTCTGTTACATACACTTCAAACAATGCGTCGGTGCATTCATACCCTTTCTGTTCTGCCCATTTTATCTGCTTTGCATATACAGAAGATAAAATCGAATAGCTTCCCTTTACAACAGTTTTCAGACATAACCCCGCCTTAAAATCTCTTGTTCCAGTCACATATTCTTTAATAGGGACAGCAAATTCTGTGTCTAAACCAAACGGGCTAAATTCATTGCTGTGGAATAAAACCATTGGGGGATTGGCTATGGTTAAATTTTCTTTCCTTATCCTGCCTGATAGCCTCCCAAAGCAAACGCCGTAATCGTCAGAAAAATTATCTGCTTGAACCATTTTGCGGATGGAGAGCAGGCACATCACCGGAACCTCCACAAGTTCTACATCAATATCATCTAAATATGACATAATGGGCTTCCCATTTTTTAGGTTCGATATATCGCATTCCAGTTGATACAGACGCTTCTCCTGTTCATGTAATTGCTTTTTTATATCTTCCCGTTTTCGGGTTAGGGCAGCATACAATTTTTCCTCATACAATTCTCCCGATTCTATCATCTGCTTTATTTCCTCCAATGAGAAATTGTATGCTTTCAAACGGATAATAAGCAGCATAGTTTCTAACTGTTCAATCGCATAGTACCTATATCCGGTTTCCGGGTTGATTTCACTTGGCAGAATAAGCCCTATTTCAGCGTAATATCTGAGAGTTTTTGTAGATACTTTGCATATTTTTGAAAACTCACCAATAGACAGCACTGATAATCACCTTCCTTTTCTTTAAAGTATACACTTTACCGTAAGGGTAAAGTCAAAGGCATTTTTTGTTGTCGGCTTCTCATGAGAAATCTTAACGCTATATAAAATCCAAATCAATATGAGAATTTCGCCGAACCAGGATACTGATATCACGCCTGTCTTGGCCGCAACCGCATCGTCGGAAATTTTCCATCTGTGCATTGCAACCGCACAGGTGGAAAATTTTTCATTTGGAACTGTCGGAAAATAACTGCTACAACTTCTTTAGAAAAAAGCCCAGAAATGCAAGGAAAACGGCTTTAAACTCGTAGCAGTTATTTGTAGACAATTCCCTCTTGACAGATTCGCCCATAGTGCATATACTCAATATATACAGTAAACACTCCACAAAACAACACCTCACCATGCCGAAGAACCGGCGGCACCGCGAGGAAACCTACAGACCGGAGGTGATGCCCAAAATGAATATCCATATTTCCCTGCAAAGCGACATCCCCACTTACGAGCAGATCAAGATACAAATCAAGGCCCAGATTCTGGACGGACGGCTGGCCCCGAACCAGCCCCTTACCTCCATGCGCCAGCTGGCAAGAGACCTGCGTGTGAGCGTCATCACCACCACCAGGGCTTACAGCGACCTGGAGGCGGAAGGGCTAATCTACACCGTACAGGGACGGGGGTGCTTCGTCAAGGGGGACGCAGAAATGGTCCGCCGCCAGTATCTGCAAAACATCGATGAAGCCTTTCGGACAGCGGTGGAAAAGGGAAAAGCGGCAGGCCTAAACCTTGCCGAACTACAAGACAGACTGGAGGAGATTTTCCATGAAAAATGCAATTGAAATCCATGGTTTATGCAAGACCTATCCGGGATTTTCCTTAAAAAACATCAGCTTCACCGTGCCGGAAGGCCTCTGCTGCGGCTTTGTGGGACCCAACGGAGCCGGGAAGTCCACTACCTTAAGGATGATGGCCGGGCTGGCCTTTCCTGACAGCGGGGACATCCGCCTGCTGGGCAGGCCCGCCGACGCCCCTGCCGCGAAGGAGGATATCGGCATCCTGTTCGACCAGCCCTACTACCAGGAGGAATGGACGCCCCTGGATATCGAAAGAAGCCTGTCCCCCTTCTATCCCGGCTGGGACGCTGCCCTGTACAAAAGCTGCCTGTCCCGCTTTGGTCTCGACCCCCGGAAGAAATTCAAGAGCTTTTCCCGGGGCATGAAGCAGAAGCTGGGCCTGGCCGTCCATCTCTCCCGCAATACCCGATTGCTTCTGCTGGATGAACCCACCGGCGGGCTTGACCCTGCGGCCCGGGACGAGCTGCTGGACATCCTGCGGGAATATCTGGTTCCGGAAAGCCGCACAATCCTGTTCTCCACCCATATCACCAGCGACCTGGAACGGCTTGCGGACTGCATCGTCTATATCAGCGGCGGCGCCATTTCCTATGCCGGGGACAAAGAGGAGCTGGTCTCCCGCTATTGCGTGGTGCGGGGCGACGTGCTTCCCGAGGGGAAGAAATCCGCCGCCATCGGCCTGCGCCAGACCGGCAGCGGCTATGAATGTCTCATGGAACTGGACAGGATTGGCGGACTTCCCCCGGACGCCGTCACGGAACCGGCCACGATCGACGATGTGGTAGTCTATATGGAAAGGAGCAGAAAACATGCTTAGAATGTTGAGATTGAACTGGTCTGCAATGAAATGCTATCGTATCAGGTTCCTGATCATCCCCGGGAGCCTTTTCGTGACGAGATGCTTTTCCCCTGTCCTGCTGGTACCCATGGGAACCTTCCTGCTGTTCTCCTTCTCCCTGAATCCTTTCGCCATAGAGGAAAAGGGGGATCTGAACCGGCTCTATCTGACCTTGCCGGTGCAGCGGCGGACGATTGTCACCGGCAGATACGTCCTGTCTTTTCTCCTGTTCGCGGCGGGCGCCCTGCTGGGGCTGGCCATGATGCCCCTGGCCAATCTGGTCTCTTTTTCCAAATGGTACCCGGGCTTCAGCTGGAAGCTGGCGCTGGTTTCCTTCAGTTTCCTTTTCTACGGCGTCATGAGCCTAGCCATGTATCCGCTGCTCTTCAAGGTGGGGTACCAGAAGGGGAAGGTCTGGGGATATTATGTGCCTGCGCTACTCGTCTGCCTGGCTTATATCGCGTTGATAGAATATGATATGCTCCTGGGGAACGGAACTTTTATCTTCGACCTGCTGGTGTATGCTTCTGACCACATTTTAATCGTCAGCGGAGGGATGTTCACGGCAGGCGGGATTCTGCTGGCCCTCTCCTATCTGCTGTCCGCGAGACTGTATGGGCGGCGGGAGTTTTAGGCACGGCGAAGAGCCGCATGCTCCAATGTCTGCAGCGGAGCGTCAGCCTTATGTCCTGCATGGGGAGAGCGCTCTGCTGTCCGGACTGGCATCCTCTCCTCGCTCAGAAACTGCCGGAAGACAACTGATATAACTTGTTTCGGATAAAGCCCGGAATACCACAGAAGCTACCATGAACTGGCATTCGTTTTTTATAGACAGTCCCCTGCCGCGAAGCAAAAATTGCGCCCCTATGCCATTTTGCGCGGCCTGCCCGCGGGAATCCTGCATATATCTAATCCCCAATCTCATAGAAATACTGCGTCCCCGCACCCGTCCTTACCGCTCCCACGGCCACGCCGTAGAGCCGTTTTGCCATATCCTGCGCGAGCATCTCCTCCGGCGTGCCGCTCCAGATGACCTTGCCCTCTCCCAAAGCGGCAATCCGGGCGGATATCTTCAGGGCCAGCAGAATGTCGTGCAGCACTAAGACGACAGTTTTGCCTTCTTTTGACAGCTGCCGGACTGTCTCCGCGAATTTCACCTGCTGCCCGATGTCCAGGTAGGTGGTGGGCTCGTCCATGACGATGACGGGGGCCTGTCCGGCCAGGGCCATGGCGATGTAGACTTTCTGGCGCATGCCGCCGGAGAGCCGGGACATGTGCTGTTCGGAAAGCTCCGCTATCCCCATCTGCTCCATGGCCTGCCTGGCTATCCGCATGTCCTCCTCCCTGTATTTTCTGGGGTAGGTCAGGTAGGGGAACCGCCCGTGGAGCACCATGCGGCCTGCCGAGATGTCGGGCACGTTCTTTCCCTGGGGCAGGTAAGCGATCCTTCTGGCCAGCTCTGTCCGGGAGATATCTTTTATCGAAATACCGTCTATTCTGATGTCTCCGGAGCGCATGGGCAGGAATCCCAGCAGCGTGCGCAATAGGGTGCTCTTCCCGCTGCCGTTGGTGCCGATGATCGTGGTGATTTCACCGCTTTCCGCCCGGAAGTCCACCCCGCGCAGAATCTCGGCCTTCCCGTACCCGGCCCGGACATCCTCCATCTCAACCATAGCGCCATCCATCTGAACCCTGCCTCCTTTGCTTCCCTCTCCCGCCAGGCTCTTCCTTTCCTGGCCACGGCACCTCACCAATCCGCTCTCCCAAGCCGTTCCTGACCTGCGCAACCGTCCGCGCACAGGCTTTAATCGCTGTACACAGCCTGTACAGCAGCCACCATAGCTGCCCGGCCTGCTCTTTCTGCCGGCACAGGTCTTCTGCGGCTTTACAGCCCCACTGGTACAAGTATATCATAAGCGCAGCCCCTTGACAGCTACAAATTCATGATTTTCCTGAAAGCATTTTCCCCTGGCAACAGAAAAAAGGGGGGCAAGAGGTTGGATAGTGAAGACTAGTGGTAGCCCAGCCCGGACAGTTCGCTTCTCCAAAAAAGAAGAAGAACTCCTGACTGTACTCGCCATACAGCCAGGGGTTCGTTCTTTTTGTGTATCATTGGATGCTTCAATCCATGCGGATTGCGGTGACAAGATGGCTTTTGCCATATGGGCGAATGGAAGAATGCCCAGGCCAGGATAAAATATTGATTTACAGCCCCCGGATAATATTGAGATAATCCTGTCTTTGATCTACTACCGCATAAATGACGACTTCCCTGTCCGCTTCGTTGACCTTATAGAATACCAAATCTTTTTTGAGTATCAAAATCTTGTATCCCTGTCTCTTCAGCACCGGATATCTCGGCTCTGCCCCGATATAGGGATCGTCTGCCAGACTTGATATTCTGCTTTCTATTTCGTCAAGCTGCTCCAAAGCCACATTATTACCGAAGTTCTGAGCCACATATAATATGATTTTCCGGATGCCTGCATCTGCTGTATCGGTACGAACAATCCTGTACTTCAAAATCAATCCTCCTGCAGCATGGCTCGCAAGTCGCTGATGGTATCGCTTATGGGGGCCACACGCCCGTTCTTCACATCATCCTCCGCCTCCGTAAGAATTTCCAGCAACTCTATACGGGATTTCATGTTTTTGTATTCTTCATATGAGAGAGATACCGTATCGCCTCGTCCATTGACAGTAATGATGACAGCTTCCTTTCCTTCCCGGCACTGTCTGGAAATCTCGCTATAATGATTTCTTAGGTCTGCCGACGGCCTTATGGTTTCCTGTAAAGCATACATATCTGTCACCTCCATATACAGCATAAGAAATTGTATCAGTCAATTTCCAACAGTTACTAAGCAAATTATATCGCAATATGCCTATGAAATCAACGCAAATTCTCTTTTCGGAAAAGCATTCCCTATGTGGAGCTGTACCATGCCAGGTATTCCTGTTTGAGATATTCACGGTGCAGCCGCCCATAGCGTCAGAAATACTTCTATAGGTATCCAAAAAAGTCACAAAAATCCCCTGAGGAACCGCGGAACCACATCTCACCCGGCATGCCCGCCCTTATGCCGGATCAGCATATAGAGGAAAACAGGCCCGCCCACCACGGACATCAATATCCCCACCGGCAGCTCATAGGGGGCGAACAGCAGCCTGGCCGCCATATCGCAGAGGGCGACGAACCCCGCTCCCGCCACAGCGCACATGGGCAGGAGCCGCCCGCTCTCATTGCCGGTGAACCTGCGGACGAAATGGGGCACGATCAGCCCAACGAAGCCCAGGAGCCCCGCGAAGCTCACCGCAGCCCCCGCCAGCAGGGCGGCCAATACCAGAAAAAGCATGCGGTACCGCCCCACCTGCAGGCCCACTCCCTGGGCCGTCTCGTCCCCCAGCGTCACCACGTCCAGCTCGTTGCACAGGGTGAACAGCACTGCCAGCGCAAGCGCAATCAGCCCGGCCGCAGGCAGCAGACGCATGTAGGATACCGCGGAGAAGCCGCCCACCCGGAAGTCGATGCTCAGCATGGCCACGTCCGTGTCCAGCACCGTCACGGATTCGCAGACGGCATTCAATATGCTGTTCAGCGCCACGCCGCCCAGGATGACTGTGGTCTTGGACGCATTGGTTCGACGGGAGAACAGGAAAATGAACAGAACCGTAAGCAGGCTCCCGCCGAAAGCCGCACAGGAAACGGCCAGGCCGGACAATGCCCCCGCCGCGCAGCAGAGGGTCACTCCAAGGCCCGCTCCGGCGTTGACCCCGATGATGCCGGGGGAGGCCAGCCTGTTGGCCAGCACGTTCTGCAGCACGGCTCCCGACACCGCCAGCCCCGCCCCGGCCGCCAGGGAAGCCAGGGTGCGGGGGAGCCTGGCGTACAGCAGGATGCTCCTGCTCACCTTATCTCCCTGGCCCCGGAAAAGGGATATCAGCTGCACCGGGGTGAAATGGACGTTTCCCAGGCACAGGCTCGTCACCGCGATCAAAAGGCAGACGGCGATGCCGCCCCCGAGCAGCAGCCGGTTATGGTTCTTATTGTACATACGAGGATTCCTCCGTCCTGTCCTGATGCTCCGGCCATTTCTTCCGCCGAGTGGGGATTTGCTGTAAAAGTCCTGCATCTTGCCTGCGGAAAGCCGCGAAAGACAGCAGCGCGCCAAACCGCATGCCCTTGCGGTTTGTGTACGTCATTGTGCGCCAAGTGCAGACACTCAGTAAACCCCCAGGCAGTTCCCTTTATTGCCTCACTTTCATACAAGGTGACACAGCCCGTTCATGGGGTTACTGCGGAGCGTCCTGCTCCGGATACAGAATCTTCTCCAGCTCTTCATAGGCTTCGGCCCACCGGGCGTTGGGCTTCAGATTGTACAGATGCTTGTCCAGGACATGCACCTGGCCGTTCTTCACCGCGCCCAGCTCGTTCCAGAGGGGATTCTCCCGGAACATGTTCTCGATGTTCTCCTGGGTGCCTTCAATATCATCGCCGGACTGGACAATCAGTATCAAATCCGGATCCATCAGCATTATGCTCTCCAGGCTTAAGCTCTCCAGGAGACTGTCGTCCGTGTCCGCGATATTGACGCAGCCGAAGCTCTCCAGCATCTCGCCCAGCACGTTGCCGCCGTTGCCTTTGGCCCGTATGCTGGTGGCGGAAGCGCGCATGGACAGTACGGTGGGAGCGCTTTTTCCGGCATTTCTGTTCAATATTTCGTTTATTTCTTTCTGGATATCCGTTCCGTATTGGGTGTAGCGTTCCGGCTGTCCTGTGATGTCCGTGCAGGTCTTCAGGACGCGCAGATAGTCATCGAAGCAGGACACGTCAAAATAGGCCACCGTGATGCCCGCGCCCTCCAGGGACGATTGCCACTCCAGATGCTGGCTGGTGTTGGTGCTGGCCAGGACGAAATCAGGGTCTGCGGAAAGCAGAAGCTCCAGGCTGAGGCGCTTGGTCTCTCCCAGGTTCACGGTATCCTCCCCAAGGGGCAGGTCTAGATCCACGAAAGCGTCGTCCGGCGCTGCGCAGACATCCCCGCCCGCCAGTATCCACATATCCGCATAACTCCCCAGCAGAGTCGCCACCCGCTCATAGGATTCCACCGTGACCTCACGTCCCAAATCGTCCGTAAACGTATAGGCAGCGTCCGCCCCGGCATCCGGCTGGCCAGCCTGGCTTTCTCCCTGTCCTTCCGGCTGGCTGTCTGCCTGGCCGCCGGTCCGGTCTTGCGACTGGCTCCCGGTCTGCCCTTCCGTCCCATCACCGCTCTGGTCTTCCGATTGGCTGCCGGTCTGGCCTTCTGTCCGGCTCCCGGTCTGCTCTTCTGCCTGGCCGCCGCTTTGGCCTTCCGGCTGGCTCCCGGTCTGCCCGCAGCCCGCCAGTCCCACTGCCATCATACCAATCATCAGATATAATTTTATCTTTTTCATGCCATTCTCTCCTCCCTTGGACAGCTTCTTTTTAATGCCCCATTTTCGGAAAACCGTTCCTGACGCTTCGTTTCGAAGAACCGCGGGACATTTAATATAATCCTCAATTTGCCAAGCTGCTTATGCGACTATTTAGGAATTGTCGGAAAATAACTGATGCAACTTGTTTAGGAGAAAGCCCAGAAATACAACGAAAACGGCTATAAACTCGCATCAGTTATTTGTAGACAATTCCTTATACTGCCTAACGATTTCACTTGCCGTGAAACCAGACTGCATAACGCTGACTGGTTCAATCGCATGATTACATTAGGCAGTATTCAGCGTTATGCAGTATAAGGCAATCAGCAAAAAAAGATAGTGCGTTTCATAAGGCAGGAGCATGGGCGAACCTGACTCTGCCATCATTTTGAATTCATCAACCGAAATGTATCTTACTTCCTTTACCTCATGATCGGAGAAGGAATACCCATCTATAGGAATATCCGCTCTATAAAGAAACACATCGTCAATCTCATTCTCGAAATATCCGTCAATGCCGCCACATTCACGGCAGGAAAACAGATATTGCAGTTTGGACGTGTCTATATTGATGCCAAGTTCTTCACGTCCCTCTCTCCTGACAGCTTCCAAAGAAGTTTCGCCAGCCTGAATATGCCCCGAAAAAGAAATATCCAGCATATCAGGAAACATGACATGACTGCTCCGCGTTTGCAGCAATAGTTCCTGCTTAGAATTCATAATCCACACACAGACACCTCTATGGATAAGCGCTTTTCTATGTGCCTCGCCTTTCTCTTCGCTTTTACCGCTTTTTTGTCCTAAATCGTCATAAATATCAATGAATTCCATACAAAAAGGTTTCCTCCAAAGTCCGATTCAACAACAGGCAATTCTTTGCGCTCCGGTTTCCGGCGCACTTTTCCAGACTATGATCCATATCCTGAACCACACATGGTACATTATATCGCAGAGTCCCCCAAAATTCAATAGCGGCCGAAACGCCGAACCATTGACGGACTGTTGACAAAGAACCTTCGATAAAATATACTGAAATGCAGAACCGGAAAGGAGGAAGACTACATGAACCAAGTCATCGAAGCAATCGAGAAACGCAGCTCCACAAGAGGCTATACGGACGAGCCGTTGAGCGACGCACAGATCAACGCCCTGATACAGGCCGGGCTCCAGGCGCCCACGGCGGCCAACAGACAGGAAGTGCATTTCACGGTACTGAAAGGGAACCATCCCATTTTAAAGGAACTGGAGGACGAGAAGAACCGCCTACGGGACATCGTTTCCCCGGCCCACAACTTTTACTACGAAGCGCCCACCGTGGTGATCCTCAGCGCCGACAGCACCTACAAATGGGGTTCCCTGGACGCGGGCATCGCCGTGGAGAACATGGCCCTGGCGGCGGAAGGCCTGGGGCTGGGGAGCCTGATCATCGGCTGCATCCTGGACGCGATGCAGGGGGAGAAGAAGGCGCATTTCGCCGCTGCCCTGGACTTCCCCGCGGACTATGAGTACAAGATTGCCATCGCTTTCGGGCATAAGGCGGTCACCAAGGAGCCCCATACCTACGATGCCGATGTGCAGGTCACTTATCTGTGAGCGGAACCCTCGCTTTCCGGCGCTTCCACAAGGTGTCGGGAAGCGGCATTCAGGCTTTCGCCATTTGGGGAGCAGATGTCGGATAGTGCGCGGCTTAAGAACGAATCAAGAAGAAATTCAGAAAAGCTTTACTGCCATTGGAACGTGCAAAACAGCGTGCAGCCAATGAAATGAAAAAGCAGAACGGGCGCCGACAGCATAACAGGCAACGACGCAAATCATAACCGAATAAGTTACACAGCGTCAGAGCGTATAGAAAGCAATCTATGCGCTCTACTCTATTTTGGGAGCTACTACCAGTCCCCCAGTCCCTAAAGCGCAGGGCATCCGCTATCAGCGGCAATCAAACCAATCTGAAACAAAAAATTCCCAAATTTTTTAAAAACGGCATTGACAAACCGATCCAAATCGTCTATAGTGTACTTATCGATTAAGTACGCTAGCTACAATCGATACGTATCAGATATAACATGCACACGGACTGCAGTGCCGTTTTGCCATTGGCTTCGGCTAAGGCATTGACAAACACGCTTTGGCAATCGCTTTCGCAAAAAAGCCCTCCAAAGCAACGCCCCTGGGCCCCGGGAGCACATCCGGCAGATGCGCACAGAAAGCTTTCTATGACAAGAGCAGGAGAACAAAATGGAAATCCTTATCAGCAACAGCAGCGATAAGCCGATCTACGAGCAGATCTGTCTCCAGATCAAGAGCCAGATCATGAACGGCTCCCTGGCCCCGGGCGAGGCTCTGCCCTCCATGCGGGCCCTGGCAAAAGACCTGCACCTGAGCGTCATCACGGTGCAGCGGGCCTACGAAGACCTGACCCGGGACGGCTTCATCGAGACAGTCTCCGGCAAAGGCAGCTTCGTAGCGCCCCAGAACCGGGAGTTCATACAGGAGGAACAGCTGCGCCGGGCGGAGGAGCTGCTGCAGAAGGTAGCGGAGATCGGCAAGGCCCACGGAATCGCCTACGAGCAGATGGCCGGCATCCTCAGGCTTTTCTACGAGGAATGACAGGCACAGACGCCGGACTCCAAACTCAGACGCAGAACCACCGGCGGAACCGCATACAGCAAAAAGGCCGCATACCGGCAGAGGAACCCGCCAGGGAACCCATAACAGGGCAGCTTTTGCCCTTACCCACCACAGACAGGAGGACATCACCATGGAAGAAAACAGCATTTTAGTCAGGGATCTGTGCAAGACATTCCCCGGCTTCACCTTAGACCATGTCTCCTTTCGCGTACCGAAAGGAAGGATTGTAGGCTTCATCGGCGAAAACGGTGCCGGGAAGAGCACCACCATCAACCTGATATTGAATGAGCTGGCCAAGGACAGCGGCGAGATCCAGCTCCTGGGCATGGAGCACACTGCCCGCTGCGCCAGAGAAGACGTTGGCGTCGTATTCGATGAGTGCACCTTCCACGACGTGTTCACGGCGGCCAACCTGGAGAAGATGCTCTCCGGCATCTACCGCAGCTGGGACAGCGCCCTCTATCGCCAATACCTGCAAAGGTTCCGGCTCCCGGAGAACCAGCCCGTGGGCTCCTTCTCCAAGGGGATGAAGATGAAGCTCTCCATCCTCTGCGCCCTGGCCCACAGGCCGAAGCTGCTGATTCTGGACGAGGCCACCACGGGGCTGGATCCTGTGGTGCGGGACGAGATCCTGGATCTGTTCCTGGAATTCATCCAGGACGAGGAGCACTCCATCTTCTTTTCCTCCCACATCACCTCGGACATCCAGAAAATCGCGGATTTCGTCATCCTAATCCATCAGGGCCGGATCGTCTTCGAGGAGCAGAAGGACGACCTGGTGTACCATTACGGCATCCTGAAATGCGGGAAAGAACGGTTCGCCTCCCTCTCTCCCGACGACTATATCACTTACCGGGACACGAAGCTGTCCATGGAATGCCTGGTCCGGGACAAGGAGGCGGCAAGGCGCAGCTATCCGGACGTGATCGTGGACAACGCCAGTTTGGAGGACATCATGCTTTTCTATATCAAAGGAGGGGTACCATGCGAGGACTGATTTATAAGGAATTCACTGTTTTCTGTAAATGTATTGATAAAAAGCTGATACTTATAGCGGCAGCCTTTTCTCTTCTGCTGCTGTGCAAAGCCGGTTATTACGGGGGGCTGATGGCCTCCGTCCTGCTGGCCATGACCGTGGGCATGCAGAATGTCATGAGCTTCGTCAGCGACGACAAGGCCCGCTGGCAGAAATATCAGATGGCCCTGCCCGTGAGCGACATGTCGGTGGTGGCCAGCAAGTATATCTCCGTGCTCTGCACCCTGGGCATCAGCCTTTTGGGCGCCGGGGCGCTGAATCTGGCCTCCTCGGTGCTGTACCGGAACTTTGACCCTGTCGTCTGGGGCCTGGGAGCCTTCGCGGCGGTGTTCCTCCCGCTGATGTGGACGGGGGTGTGTCTGCCGCTGACCTATTGGTTCGGGGTGCAGTCCGCACAGGTCATGGGGATGCTCATCGTGGTTCCGGTATTTTATTTCATCAAATACTTCGAGGACGGCTCCGGGTTCTCCGCGATGGCGGCTTCCCTCTCCTCCTATCTCTTCCTGGCGGGGGCTGTGACAGTCGCGGCTTTCGGGGTATCCCTGCTGATCAGCGCGGCGGGATATGCCAGGCGGAGGGAGCAGCTGCGTCAATAGCTGTTCCCCCCGGCTGATTGTCGAAGTGTCAGCAAGAGAGTCTGTCATCCTCCCTTCTCCGTCAATAGCCTCTCGGAATCTTCAGACCGCTTATCACGCGGCTTCCCGGAAACCGTTTTGCCGATTTCCCCGCTTTTTCTGCCGCCTGGTTTCTCAGCAGCCTGATTTTGCCTGTCTGAAATTCCGAGAGCCTATGTCATACGGTCAATGGCCCGGTTATAGGATTTACCTTTGCCCGAAAGTCCTTTGACCAATGCTTGTCCTTGTTCAGCCAGGGTCTTCAAATCCTCTGTATGGAGTGATTACTTCCTAAGGGCATGAACCACATAGCCACCGTTCCCGGGAAGCGCTTGGGCAGTCGGGTTTTCGTCTGCTCCATAGGCGCAGGCCAGTCTCTCAATCAGTCTATCCGTCTCCTATTCGCTCACCATCTGCTTTACAGATACTGCGTTGATCGTTTTTACAATTGCAAATGTACCCAAGAACATACAGATTGGAAGCAGCACAAAACTCACAGTCGTTCCTGCCAGCGAATTCGCAAACGGAAATTCCGCAATCCCAAGCAAGCGGGCATATGGGGTCAGCAAATCAGGAATCACAAATACCCCCAGCATAAGTCCCAGGCTATTTCCCGCAAGAGCCAAAAGGCAATTCCTCCACGAATGGATCTTCAATATCTGCCAGGATGTCATCCCAATGGCTTTCAGCAAACCTATGAGACGCTGTTCCCGCCGGACCAGAATAAAGGTCAGATTGACAGCAGTCAGGATTGTAACAAGAAGCAGAAACGTTAAAACTGTTCCGACAGCGGGCCTCAGAACGCCTGTCATATTTTCTCCATTTGACTTTGACGCTATGAAGGAAAACTTTCCGCCATATTTCTCAGATAATTCCTTCTCGTATTCCCATTTATCGGTTCCGTCTGAGAGGACGAGCATATAGTCTCCGTATGAGCCGTCGGCCCTTGCGAATTGGTCTAAATCATCCGTAACCATCCGTATGATATTTCCGTAATTGGAAAGTGTCTGGAAAATTCCTGTGATCTCGTACTCTGCCTTTTTTCCGTTCACTGCCAGTTCTATCTTCTCTCCAACCTCCAGTCCATATTCCCTGGCCAGCGTCAGCCCGATACCGACCTCATTTTCCTGCTGAGGCCGTCTGCCATACAGGGTCCGGTCTTCTACTTCATCATTCCAAGGCAGCTCGTAGACTTCCGCCGGAGCACTTTGCCAGGCAGCTCCGGGAGCGGGCTTATACTGTGCGGTTACCTTATTGACCCCGTAGGTGAACGCTACCCTTGAATCGTTCTGCAGTTCGGGTAATATGACGCTCACCGGCGTATCTTCCAATGACGTGATATAAATATCCGTTTTGATAAACCCCCATATCTCCGGTTCCTGATCGATATTTTGGACTGCGTTCAGGCAGCCCAGGCCGATTACAGTAAGGCTGCCAAGTATGAGAGACACACCGGCTATATACGCATATTGCAGCTTTTTATTTTGCATTCCCCTGATGGCATAATACAGCTCAAAGGAGACCCTTCCATGATAATATGTGCCTGGGGGCTTCCTCGGCCCCTGATTCTTTGACGGCCATGTGCTCGTTCTGACTGCGTAAGAAGCATTCAGTCTCCGGACTTTGAAGACGGCGCAGAAGCAGATTGCCATAACAGCGGCCAGTACGATACACCCCGCAAGGAGCTGATAACCGCCTGTTCCGGTAAATGTGACCGTATAGATTCCGATATCTCCGAGGACTTTTGTGATAATGCCCCTGCTCAGCCAGCCGCCAAGAACACTGCCTGACACCGCCCCCGCAAAACCGATCGCCCCATAGCAAAATAGATAAATACCAACAATCTGCATTCCCGTCATGCCCAATGACTTACAGATGCCAATATTCCTGACATCCTCATCCATGTCGCTCTTGATCAGAAATAAAGTCAGTACGGCAATCATACCCGCGAGGACCACGCTTACAAAGGACAGCGCCGCCCCCACCATCTGATAAGCCGCCGTATATCCGCTTCTGATACGCTCATAAGTATACAGCGTATCGCCCAAGGGCAGTTTGAAATACTCTTCTGCGTCACGGATAAAATTCTGCTCCATCTGGCGGCTGTATTCCTCAAATCTGATCTCCAGGTAACTTACTGTGTTGTTCTCAGCCAAAGGGAATTCGGAAAGCCTGCCGGAGCCGCACCACATCCGGTACACGTTGGTACTGCTGCTGCCAAAAACAGGATCCGCAACGATTTTTGCAACACTTACTGTCACACCTTTATCCGCTAATTGCAGAGAAACGCTGTCCCCCACGGCCAGACCAAGGATATTGGCAATCTTTGTTGTGATCCAGATTTCATTCTTGCCGGGCATATCCGGTTCTTCGCCGTTCAGCATTTTGGGCGAAAGCATATCGCTGTTGATCCTTTCGGGAAGTTCCAGCAGAATGCCATTGCTCAGCCTTGTTCCGTCCTTTTCTATGTAATCAATGGTTTTTGTGTTTTCTGTTATCTGATACAAAAGCCCTTTCTGGCCGTCCAGATATTGCCTGACAGCGTCCGGTAAGATTACCTCGCCGCTCCACAGGCAGCAGATCTGCGGTCCGTCCATTTCCTCATAGGCCCTGTCGAACACCGTATCCAGTTCTTTCAGCAAAATCAGGGCATTGACCAGCAGCGCCGCAGTCAGTAAGATACAGATTCCCAGAAACGAATTCGGGACCTTTTTCCTTCTCAGCTTCGCCAGGGCGCACGTAAAACTTGCTTTCAACGTTACCACCCCCTCTTCTGCAGAAAGCGCATGAGTTCCTCTTCCCGATGTCCCACAGGACAGGAGCCGTCATCCGTAAATTTCAGTTCGCCCGCAGCCCGGCCATCCTTGATATAGACCACCCGTCCCCCTCTGACAGCAACCTTGACATCATGTGTGACCAAAAGAATCGTCTGCCCGTTTCTGTTCAATTCATCCAGCAAGTCCATGACGATGACTGACTGCGCCGAATTCAAACTTCCCGTCGGTTCATCACACAGCAAAAGCGGCGGCCTGTTGATAACCGCGCGCAAAATCGCGGCTCTTTGCTGCTGTCCGCCCGACAGCTGCGAAGGATACTTTTGGATATGCTCCTTCAGGCCAAACTGCCCGCATAGGTTTAAGATGGTATCCTTCATGGAATCCTTTGCTTTTTGATTCCCTCCCAGCAGCACCGGCATCATGATATTTTCATAAACCGTAAGGTCAGGAATCAGGCATTGCTGCTGAAAAACGATTCCTATGTTCGTCCGCCTGAACACTGCCTTTTCCGTTTCGCTCATCTGGCTGAAATCCGCCGTTTGACCGGATTGGGTATACTGTATCGACCCGCTGTCGAAATGATCGATACCGGCGAGCAAGTGCAGCAGGCTGGTTTTTCCGGACCCGGACGCTCCCATGATCATGACAAATTCGCCTTTGCCGACTTGCAGATTCACATTGTCAACAACTTTGTTTTCTATCGATTCTTCCTGATATTTTTTGGTCAGGGCTTTGACCTCCAACAGCTTTTCCATGTTTTTACTCCTTTCGCTGTTTTTTTCAGGCATTTCGGAGCATTCGATTTATCCGGAACGCCAGGATCACATAGACTGTCTTTATGATTGCGGTATAGAGCAACGCGAGGATGATTTGCGCAAAAGAACGCCAAACCAAGCTGAAATCATCCATATAGTTGAGCAGAGAGAACGCTCCTAACAGCGCGATCAGGCATCCCAATGTCAAGGTCAAGGCGCCGGCATATCTGACAGCCTGAACGGCCAGCTCCATTTCTTCCTTTGACAGACGCTTTCCAGGCAGACACATTTTCCAGGCGTTCCTATAGTCATGAAACCAGCCGGAAACGGATATGATTGCCAGTTTCAAACCCAGCAGATAAAACAATGTCGGCAAGTCAATCATATCAACCATGCTCCCCTCCCGCATTGAAGCAGCAAACAGAATCAAAAGGGCCAGACCACTCAGCGAGATACCTGTAATCGTACCGATGCTTCTGCTCCTGCTTCTTTTGTCCATTTCGTTCAATTCACTGACCAGTCCGACAATATTGCTCTCGGTTTTTTTCGCATATTCTTCAGGAGGGAGCTCCTTTGGTAAAAATTCCTCCCCCGCAAGGAGCTCGTTTATATCGACCTCCAGAGCGGAGCCAAGTTCCAGAAGAAGCGACGCGTCCGGCAATCTATACCCGTTTTCCCACTTGGATACCGTCTTATCTGTCACATTGAGCTGGTCCGCCAGCTGCTTCTGCGTCAGGCCCTGCTTTTTCCTCATGTCCGAAATGAATTTCCCGATTTTGGCTTGATCCATTATCTTGACCTCCCTTTACATACAGCAGGCAATATCATTCTTGCCTTGAAACACCACATTGAAAGTGTATATCCTTGTGAACACTAAATGCAACCCCCAGGCAGGAGAATGGCTCTCCAATTTGGAGAATTCCATAAAATCAACCGGTTTCTCCTGTCGTTTTGGGCAAAACAGCTGTATAAAGCTATACTGCATAACGCTGAATGCTGCCTAATGTAATCATGCGATTGAATCAGTCAGCGTTATGCAGTCTGGTTTCACGGCAAGTGAAATCGTTAAGCAGTATAAGTGCCGGATAGGAACGGCAAAGAGCAAATAGGCCGGGCATGGTGCCGAGGCGCAAAAAAATCCCTGCCGGGAATCGGATATCCGCGAAGATACCGATTCCGGCAAGGATTTTAGGGTTGCCGGGCATTAGCTCCTGGCTTCCTCCACAGGAATCCCATTCTGGCGCCCAAAGATTCCTATCAGCAGGTAGCCCCGCCCTTCACTTTCTTCTCCAGCACCGCGGACTTGTCGATCTGGGCGTGGAGCAATTTATCCTGTACATAGTCAAATCCCAGACGGTTCACCGTATCCGCGAAGCGCTCGCCGGTGATACCCTCGTCCCGGAAGAACAGGATGGCCCGCTCTATGGCATCCAGCACTTCCTCCTCGCTGGTGAACAGCTTATCCAGGGGACGGCCGTTGGCGATTTTCTTGCCCCATCTGCCGCCGATGTAGATTTTGCAGCCGTCCATGTACTCCTCAGTGACGCCGAAGGGACATTTTCCCTTGCAGCGCCCGCAGCCGTTGCAGGATTCGGCGTCCACTTTCAGGCAGCCGTCCTCCACTTTGGCCAGCTTGATGGGACAGGAGGTCTCCACCTGGCATTTCTTGCAGCCGCGGCACTTGGAATAGTCGAACAGCGGTACCCTCTGGCCGATGACGCCCAGGTCGTTCAGATCCGGCTTCACGCAGTTGTTGGGACAGCCGCCCACGGCTATCTTGAATTTATGGGGCAGCGTCACATGATGGTATCCTTCGTAAAAACGTTCATGAATCTTCTCGCTGATATCAAATGTGTCAATCAGGCCGTACTGGCAGGTGGTTCCCTTACAGGACACCACAGGGCGCACCAGGGAGCCTGTGCCGCCGGTCTCCAGATTATGCTCTGCCAGGAACGCTATCAGGGGATCGATGTTGGCGTAAGGCACCCCCTGGATTTCCATGGTCAGGCGGGTGGTCATGGTGATCTCGCCGCTGCCGAAGCGCTCCGCTCCCTCCGCGATGGCCCGATGCTCTTCGGTGGTGATCTTGCCGTTCCTGGTGATCACCCGGACGTTGAACACATCGCCGTAGCGTTTGTCCTGAAGGCATCCCAGGCCCTTCACCCGCTTGATCTCCTCAGGAGAGAGCTTCCCCCCTGCAGGAACCGCCCTCTTGACCACATTGAACGTAGAACCGCCTTCCAGCACACGGGTATTGGTGAATCCCAGGGCTTTCAGCTTGTTCTGGACGAGATACCCTCTCTTCCCCCTGGCGCAGACCAGCAGCAGCTTCTCCGCCTTGTCATATTTCGCGGAAGACTCTTCCGGTCTGGTCAAATCGAACCACTCCGCGCCGGGCAAGGTGGGTGCGGGATGGGCGTCCACCAGTCGGTATCCGTTTGCCGCGCCCGCCGCGTACTCTCCGGGGGTAAAGGACTCCAGCTTCCCGCTCATCTTGTTCACCAGCACGCCGCAGGCCGCCGCGATAGGATGGATGGCGGTGGAGAAAGGCGGCGCATAGGCGAAATCCATGGTGAGGAAATCTTCCGCTTTCGCTCCAAAGGAAATCCCGGTGACGGCGATGTCCGCCATCTTGTCCACCGCGCCCGCGCCGATGACCTGAAGGCCCAACAGCTTATGGCTTTCCCCATCGGCAATCAGCTTGGTGACGAACATGGCGGAATCCGGATAGTAATGGGCCTTGTCGTCCGTGACGCACAGGGCGGAAACCACCTGGAATCCGGCTGCCCTGGCCTGTTCCTCCGTAAGGCCTGTGCGCGCCGCGTTCAAATCCGAAGACAGCTTCACCACGCCCGTCCCCAGGCAGCCCGGGTAAGGGGTCTCCTGGCCGCTCAGGGAGAGGGCCAGCGCCCGTCCGGCGATGTTGGCGGTGGAGCCCATGGCAGACCACTGGGTGCGTCCAGTGATGCGGTTCTTCACCAGAGCGCAGTCCCCCGCGGCGTAGATGTCCGGCAGATTGGTGCGCTGGTATTCGTCCGTGACGATGCAGCCCCTGTCCATCTCCAGGCCGGTATCTGCCAGGAATTTCGTGGCCGGGCGGATGCCTGCCGCCAGGATGACCATCTCCGCGGGCAGGGTTCCCGTGCCGGTCTGTACGCCGGTGACCCTGTCCGTGCCGGCAATCCGCTGCAAGGCCGTGCCGGTGAGGATGCGCATGCCTTTTGCCTGTAGCTTCCTTCTGACATAATCCGCCATCTCCGTGTCGAAGATATTGGGCATCAGCTGAGCCGCCATGTCCATGACGGTGACGGAAAGGCCCTTCGCCATGAGGTTTTCAGCCACTTCCAGGCCGATGAAACCGCCGCCTACCACGACGGCCCGCTTGCAGTTCTGCTCTTCGGCATACTTTCTGCAGCCGATGGCGTCCTGGGGCGTGCGCACGGTGAACACGCCGGGAAGCTTCGTGCCTTCCACAGGGGGGACGGAGCTTTCCGCTCCTACGGCGATTACGAGTTTGTCATATTTTACTGTCTCCACTTCCCGGCTCTGTGACAGGGCACTGTCAGATTCTGTCCCCGACAGCACCGCTCCCCTTCCGCCGACAGCTGCCCCGGGGTTCTGGGGTTCCGCCCCATTTCCCTCACCTGTTGGCTGCTGCGTTCCCTGGCTGCCTGTCTCCGCGCCACTCTTCCGCACGGAAACCGTCTTTGCCTCCGGGTCTATCGCCACTGCTTCGCTCCGGGTATGTACCGTGGTGCCTGTGAGGCCCATGAACTTCTGAGGGGTGTTCACGACCAGTTCCCCTTCCGTCTCGATGGCTCCGCCGATGTAGTACGGAAGGCCGCACCCGGCATAGGAAATCTCCTTTCCTTTGGTATAGATGACGATTTCAGCCTGGGGAGTCTCCCGCTTCAGCTTCGCCGCCACCTTTGTGCCGGCGGCTACGCCGCCGATGATGACAATTTTCATGATTGTCTGCCTCCTTCAATTTATTGTTCTGTCTTTTTTCCAAAAAAGTATTAAGGAATCGTCTACCAATTTCCGGCAGTTCCTAATTCGTTTTGTTTCCACCGCCTGTCTTTTCCCGCCAACTTATACTTTCTAAACTCCCCTGCATCCCAATGCTCCACCATAAATGAGCACGGCTGGATTCGTGTTATCGAACAGTGGGGACGCTTTTCCAAAAAGTGCGAGACGAATGGGAATCTATCCATTCAGCTTTCCTGTCAGCACATTATTCATATTCCGCTCCATCCTAATCGGTATATGATCAAAAGCAATCCGTCCTCCAAAATTCAGTCCAAACCGAATTCCCTCCCATTCGTCCTTCATTCTGACCTGCTGGATCCCCAACCTTCCCCGTCTGGCTGTGGGCATGGTATCGCTATGTGTAAATTCTACCCTCTCATATGTAGTGTACATTGTGGCCTCGGCGATGTCCAGTTCCAGCATACCGGCAAGGGCCTGAGCCACAAGGTAGCTTGCCCGGAATTTGCCTTTGATTTCCGCCCACTTTTCTTCCCCTACACTGCCTTTCATCTCAATCAAGTACAGCTTCCATTGGTTCCCATTCTGTCTTTCGAATATTATACTGCATAACGCTGAATACTGCCTAATGTAATCATGCGATTGAACCAGTCAGCGTTATGCAGTCTGGTTTCACGGCAAGTGAAATCGTTAAGCAGTATAAATGGTCAACCCTTTTATACATGGACTTCGTCTTCCCTTCCTGAAAAAAGAGAAAGTCTGTTTTTTTCTTATCCATATTTGCAATACACAGATTATCATCCGATACCAGTTTTACCTGCAATTGGCTTCTTCCGGTTTCCTCTGCCTCCTCCAGAAGCATTTCCGAACCCTCATGTACGATAAAATCCTGTACCATCAAATCTTCTATGATGAATTCTCTTTTTGTATTTCCCATTCCGTTCTACTCCTGAATCACATATGCCTCGTCCATAATCCTGTCCAATGCATCGTTGAATGTCGGAACCGCAAAACCGTTTTTACCGCAGCTTAATTCTTCCACCTTTGTCTTTTCTCCGGCTTCTGCCCGAAGCTGGTAGACTTTGACTTCTTCCGACCACAGCAAATCACGGGAATCATATCTCAATTGATGGCATATTTCTTCCCTGTCTTCCCGCCCGGACAGGCGTATCATGTTATTGATATGCTGCAGTATGATGTCGCTGTGCGTCGTGACATTCATCTGCACCCCGGCATTTACCAGCCGGCATAAAACTCTTGCCATTTTCTGCTGAAGCTGGGGATGGAGGCACATTTCAGGCTCTTCATAAAACAGGGCTCCCACATTCTTTTTATGCTTTAGTATCAAGATAAGCGGAGATAGCTCCGTCACTACAGCGGATACGGTTCTCAATGACATTCCTGTCGTTTTTCCGTTCGGGACGTAGGTCACTTCCTTATTCGGAAGAGAACTCATTTCTACTGTCCCGTCAGCCATGCCGCTCTCCAAATACTCCACTATTTCCGCAAAGTTTTCATTGCTTTCGCCGTCAAGAGTCAGGTCATTTATCACGTCCAGGAATTGATTGATTGGCCTTACAAAGGGTGGCAAGGGTTCCGTTTCTATCCCTATGTTAAAGGCCGCTCTTCTGCCGACTTTATTGATGACATCCTTCGTGAGCATAAAACCCGTTCTTGCGGCCGGGAGATAAATGCATTTGTTTAACGTCCTAAGCCGTCCCTCGTTAAGTAAAAATCTGAAAATATTGTTTACAAAAAAGTCCCAATCTGATTCATCCAAATCTTCAGACATACGACCCTTTTCAGAAAAGTATGTCACATACCCTTTAGCATCATTTCCCAGGCGAATCGAAAATATGATTTTGTCTTCACTTGTCTTAGCTCTGAAGCCGATAGAAATATCGTCCAATCCTGTCAATTCTATCTGCAATTCCTTTATATCAACATCCGCACTGTTAAAAATCGCTTTTACCAGCTTATCTTTATGGCATTCTATCCTCGCCTGCAAAACAGTCTGCAGTTCACTTCCGATTTCGCTGGCCTGCACAGTATGTCCGCCCTGTTCCCTGGCAGTTTCCATCTGCTCCTTTACCCAGTGCAACAGCCATTCTTCCGCCTCTGTCTCCAGCGCACTTCCAGTACCGGCAAAAACCTCTTCCAGATTCAGAATCCCCCATAGCAGCGACATCAGATAACTTTTTCCACTGTTGTTATCGCCCACAAAAAGAGTCAATGGAGCCATCTCAATCTCTGCGCTTTCTATTTTTCCATATCCCGCTACTTTTAATTTCCAACCCACCTTTAGGCAAACCTCCCCTTTGTCCGGCTCCTGTGCCCACTGCCGCTTCCGATATCCATTCTATCGGATATCCGCTTTCCATGCAAAAGCCTTTGCACTCTATCGCCGGTCTCTCTACAGCCGAAACGCACAGACCACCCCGGCTGTCTCACCCCCACTGTCCCAGCCGCCAAATCAGGGAAAATCCCCCGGGACGCCTGCTCTTTTCCTCCGAAAAAGCTTTCCTGACAAATGCCGCACATGCCAAATCAGCGACATCCATGTAGGCATTCCCCCGGCTGCTGAAACATGCTTTCCGTCCTTCCATTTCGAAGCTTTCCGTCTCCTCATCCGCCTTCTCCGCCAGCGCTTCCCTGGAAAAGACATGGAAATGTACCTGCTTCACTTCCTGCCGCGCCCCGAAGTTGCAGCACATGGAAACCTCCCGGAAATCCACATGCGCCTCCGCGAATGCCGCAAACGCAGCCCATGCCCTCTCATCCTGCAAAAGAGCCTCCACATCCGGAAACCGCCGCCTGGGCACGATGACGGCGTGCCAACGGGCTATGGGCTGCGGATGGCGCATCATCACGAATTCCGCTGAGCTGGCTTCCACCTTTACCGGCAGCAGACACAGGCATCTCCTGACGCAGAAGCTGGCCAGGACGCCTCCTATCCTGCTTCTGGCAACCTTCATTATCGCCCTTTTCAGCGCTTTCATCCGCCACCTCCGCTTTCTCTGCTTCCCTTTCCGCCGCCAATGCCATTGCGGGCATCCGTCCGGCCCTAATACAGATTTAATTATTTTGTCGCGTTAGCTCTCTTTATAGTAAGTTTACCATGCAAGCGCAGAAAAGACAAACGTAAAATCCGAAATTCTAAAAACGATTTTGAACACAATATGGAAAAGCAGCGGCAAATGTTTTCGGGTGTAAGGAATTGTCTACAGACAGTTCCTAAGGAAGTGTCTGTAGACAATTCCTAAGTATAAATTAGCGGAAGCAGATACTCTATGCGCCTGCTTCCGCCTGTCTCTTCAATCACTGCCTTTCAGAATCCACCGGCCTTTCTTGGTGGAGCCCACACGCTGTAGAATCCCCTCTGCCCGGAGCTGTCCCATGATATACCTCACCCCGCTCCGTGAAAGCCCCGTTACATCCCCCAGCATCTTCTGTGTGACAAAGGGATTGCTGATTTTCCAGTCTATTTTAAGGTCGATTTCCCGGTCAGTGACTTTTTGCCCCATATGCTTCGCTTTGCGATACTGTTTCTGCGGCTATGCCTCGTAAAGCCTGTCGCCATCCCGCCCTGTCCTACATCTTCTCCGGCGCGGCAAATCCCAGCAAATCGATGCAGGTCTCCAGCACGTCCCGGGTCAGCGCCAGCAACGCGATTAGGCTCTCCCGCCTTGCCCCGTCCTCCTCGCCTAAAATCTTGGTCTCATGATAGAAATGGTTGAAAGCGTTGGCCAGGTCATAAATATAGGCGCATACTTTGTGGGGCGCGATTTCCTCAGACGCATTCTGAATCATGGTATTGAACTGCACCAGCGCCATCTCCAGAGCCTTTTCCGACTCGCTTCCGGCCTCCTGGAGGGCAAGCCCCTCCGGCTTCCCGCCCTGCTCTTTGTACTTATTTAAGATAGATTTGATACGTACAATCGTATACAAAATATAAGGCCCGGTATCCCCCTCAAAGGAAGTGAACCGGTCGATGTCGAACACGTAGTCCTTTGCGGCCTGGTTGGACAAATCCCCATACTTCAGGGCGGAAAGCGCCACGGTCTCCGCCACGGCCTTGGCCTCCTCCTCGGGCATCTCCCGGCCTTCCCGAATCTTCCGGTACATCTCCTCCTGGGTCTCCCGCACCAGCACGTCCAGGCGCATGACGCCGCCGTCCCTGGTCTTGAAGGGCTTGCCGTCGCTGCCGTTCATGGTGCCGTGGCCCAGGAACTTCAGCACCGTCTCAGGCTTCACCAGCTTCGTCTTGCGGGCGCAGCGGAACACCTGCTCAAAGTACAGATCCTGGCGCTTGTCCGTGATATAGATGATCTCGTCCGGGGCATACAGGCGCATGCGCTCCATGATGGTAGCCAAGTCCGTGGTGTTGTACAGGGACGCGCCGTCGGACTTCAGGATCATGCAGGGCGGCACCTCCTTGGTGTCGGCCTCCTCCTTCACGTCCACCACCAGAGCGCCGTCGCTGATATAGGCCCAGCCCCCCTCTTTCATATAATCCACCATCTCGGGTATCAGGTCGTTCACATCGCTCTCGCCCTTCCACAGGTCGAACTCCACGTTCAGACTGTCGTAATTCCGCTTCAAATCCACCTTGGATACATCCACGATATGCTTCCACAGGGCACGGTATCCCCGCACACCCTTCTGGAACTTGCGGGTGGCCTCCAGGGCCTTTGCCTTGAATGCCGCATCCTCCTTTGACTTGGCGCTGGCCAGGGGGTAGATCTCCGCGAACTCCGCCTCCGTGATAGGCTCTTCCGCCGGATACTCGCCCTGGTAGCTCTCGTCAAAATATGGCAAATCCGGCTTGCGCTCCTGCAGCTCCGTGATCACCATGCCGATGGGCGTGCCCCAGTCCCCCAGATGCACGTCCCCGATGACCTCATGGCCCGCATAGCGGCTGATGCGCTTGATGCTCTCGCCGATGATGGCCGGGCGCAGATGCCCCACATGGAGGGGCTTGGCCACATTTGCCCCGCCGTAGTCGATCATGATTTTCTTCGGCGTATCCGGCGCCTCCAGGCCGAATTTCGGTTCCGTCCTCATAGCGTTCACCAGATTCAGCAGGAATCCCTCCGAAAGCTTCAAGTTCAGGAAGCCGGGCGCCACTGCCGCAGCCTCTTTGAAGATATGGCTGTCCGCAAGCTTGTCCGCCACTTCATTCGCAATCATGATGGGAGCTTTTTTGTATTTCTTCGCTCCTGCCATAGCGCCGTTGCACTGATATTCACACAGGTCAGGACGGTTGGACAGGGTCACCCTGCCCAGAGAAGCGTCATATCCTGCCGCCTCGAAAGCCTTTCCCATCTCTTCCGATAACAACTCCAGTATCTTTTTCATTATGTCTCTCCGTTCTTTCTATTCCATTTCTTGTGCGCATTTCACTTTTCTTTGGGTTTTCTGTGTCAGCATTATACCCCAAATCGGCGGTTCCTGCAATATATTCTTTTCCAGAATATCCCTCTTTTGAAATATTTGGCGCCGGACGCCCCGCTTCTTCCAGATGTTCATCTTCCGGAATATGTACAGCCGCAGTAGTCCTGCCGGTATAGACCATATTGTGCCGACAGTTCAATGGAACGTTTATATCCCTCCTTTTTCTTGAAGTCCGAAGGCAGCCAGGCAATCCCGTATTCCTGTGACAGGGTCTGTCCGATTTCATTGATTTTCCGCGCATTTTTTAACGGGCTGATGGTCAGAGTGGTGGCGATAAAATCAAATCCGCCCTCCGCTCCGAGCCGTGCCGTCTCGCGAAGCCGAAGCTCATAGCAGCGGAAACATCTCTCTCCGCCCTCCGGGCAGCTCTCCAGTCCCCTTGCCATCTCAAAAAAGCACCGGGGTTCATAATCTCCCTCCACCACGGCGATGGGATATCCCCTGCCCTCCTCATTGAAGACGGCAATCAGCCGTTTCTGCTCTTCCACCCTCTTCTGATACTCCGATGCCTCGGAGATATTCGGGTTGAAATAGAACACTGTTATCCGAAAATACCGGCAGAGATATTCCAGCACATAGCTGCTGCAGGGCGCGCAGCAGCTGTGCAGAAACAGCCTGGGTGCAGACATACTGTCCGCACCCTGCAATCCGTTTATGATTTTTTCCAATTCTTTCTGGTAATTTATCTGATTCATTTTTATCCTCCAAGTACAATTCTGTCACTTCCGCGGTCTGATTTCCTCCAGCCAGTCCTCATAGCGCTTCCCGGCCTTACGCCAGTTGATCAGCTCAAACCATCCGTCCACATAATCCGCCCTCCGGTTCTTATACTGCAGATAATAGGCATGCTCCCACACATCCACCAGCAGGATAGGCATATATTCCTTCAAATCCGGCACATCCTGATTGGAAGTCTGCGTGATGGACAGGACACCGTCTTTGTCAGCCACAAGCCATGCCCATCCGGAGCCGAACTTCCCCACGGCCGCCTGCTTCATCTGCTCTTTCCACTGCCTGTAGGAGCCGAAGTCCCGCTCTATGGCCTCCGCCAGCGCTCCGGCAGGCTCCTGTCCCACAGGCTCCCGCATGGAGTCGAAATACAGCTCATGGTTGTAGACCCCGCCGCCGTTATTGCGCACTGCCGTCTGTATGGCCGCCGGGAGTCCGGTGATGTCGGCCAGCAGTTCCGGCAGGCTCTTCTTCTGCTGTTCCGGATAATCCGACAGCGCATTGTTCAGATTATCCACATAAGTCTTGTAATGCTTGTCATGGTGAAAAGTCAATGTCTCCGCGTCCAGCACAGGGACAAGGGCGTCATACTCATAGGGCAAGGGACGCGCTACAAAAGGATAGACTTCCGCTCTCATATCAGTTACCTCACAGTCCGCCGCCAGGGCTTTTTTCACGAAACGCCGTCTTTCCGAAAGGGCACGATTCCATCCGGAAAACCTACGGTTCTCTGAAAAGTATATGTAAATTTATCCCTTTTATTCAACAATCTTCCTAAATCCAAAAAGCCTTTGCCGCCCCCACGGACTTCAGGAATCCCCATCCTCCGGCGCCGCCGGATTGCCCTGCTTCTTTCTGTAACAGGAGGGAGAAATCCCTGTCTCTTTTCTGAAAAAGCCGGAAAAATGGCGGTAATCCATGAAACCGAGGCGATTTGAGATTTCCTGTATGGGCATGGCCGTGCGTTCCAGCAGAGATTTGGAAAGCGCCAGCCGCAGCGACAGATAGTATCGGTAAGGCGTCACGGCGTAAGCCTCCTTGAACAGATGAATGGCCCGGGAGCGGGACAGCGGGACGCAGCCCGCGATGTCATCGATGGTAAGCGGCCGCGCCGCATTCTGCTCTATGAAGTTTTTCATGATAAGCGCTCTGGACCGGAAAGAAACCTCACTGCCCAGAAAAGAGGAAATCGCCTGGATATACCGGTGCAGCAGAAGCTCCAGCTGACCGCCTGAGTGGATCGGTTCCTTTTCTATCGCATGGAAAATGTCATAGAGATAACCGCTCTCGCCAAAAGCGGGAATCTTCAGGACATTGTCCAGCTGATAATCAGAAATCAGATGCGCCACCAGGCTCCCGCCCACGTTGAACCATATCTTGGTCCACGGATGCTCCTGATCCGAATAATAATGATGGCACCTCCCCGGCTGCAGGATGTAGGCGTCCCCCGCGGTAACTGTGACACTTTCCCCATCCTGACGGACATGCCCTATGCCGGAAAGGACATATTCAAAAACGTAGTAATCTCCCCGGGGACGGTATATTTCATACAATGGATCCGGGTATGTGATACCTGCCAGGCCGGGCGCGAAGCAGCCGGAAACCTGTCCCGTATAGATAGCATATTCTTCTCCTCTTCCCTGACGGAAGACCGGCTGTGCGTCCGGCATGATGTCCCTCCTGATTCCAGTTCTGCATACATCTGATTTTCCTATTATACATCATAGCACTATTTTATACATTTACGCAATTAATTTCCATAGAAAAGTAAGACCCGCAAGATTATACTATAAGTGAAATGTAAACGGCAGAAAGAAACAGCTGCCAGAAACAGACACCAGTGAAATGTGCAAAAGCGACAAGGAGGATTTTACAATGGCCAAAACGGCAAGAATGGAGCATCCAAAGCCCCAGATGCAGCGGGAAAACTGGCAGAACCTGAACGGGGAATGGGATTTTGCCTTTGACTTCGGCTTAAGCGGCGTGGACCGAAAATTTTATGAAAGAGACGGACTCGACCGGAAGATTCAGGTTCCCTTCTGCCCGGAGAGCGATTTGAGCGGCATCGGCTACAAGGATTTCATCCCGGCGGTGTGGTATCAGAAAAAAGTGACTCTGACGGCAGCCCAGCTGAAAGGAACCGTCCGCCTGCACTTCGGCGCGGTGGATTACGAGTGCCTGCTCTGGGTAAACGGGCATGAGGCCGGCAGCCATAAGGGCGGCTATGTCTCTTTCTGCCTCGACATCACGAAATATGCAAAAGAGGGCGAAAACGTGCTGACACTCTGCGCCAAAGACGATACCCGCAGCGGCAGGCAATGCAAAGGAAAGCAGAGCGGCCTCTTCTATTCCCACGGCTGCGATTACACCCGGACTACGGGAATCTGGCAGACTGTGTGGCTGGAGTTCGTGCCCAGAGCCTTTGTGGAAAAAGTGTATTATTATCCCAACATCGCGGAGAGTTCCGTTACTGTCCGCGCCGTGACCGTGGGAGAGGGGATTCTGTCCGCGGAAGCTTCCTACCAGGGAAAGGTCTGCGGAAAGGCCCAGGCAAAGGCGGAAGCCGGGAATGCCACCCTGAACATCCCCCTGTCCGAGCTTCACCTCTGGGAGACAGGCGCGGGACGTCTCTATGACCTGAAGCTTACCTTTGGAGAGGACAGCGTGAACAGCTATTTCGGCATGCGTGAAATCCGCCTGGAGGGTGAGCGCGTCCTGATCAACGGCAAATCCGTCTTCCAGAGACTGGTGCTGGATCAGGGCTTCTATCCTGACGGCATCTATACGGCTCCCTCGGACGAGGCGCTGCTGCAGGATATCCGGCTTTCCATGGAGGCCGGCTTCAACGGCGCAAGACTCCATCAGAAAATATTCGAGGAAAGGTTCCTCTATCACTGTGACCGGATGGGATATCTGGTATGGGGAGAACAGGGGAACTGGGGCCTTGACCACAGCAGGGCGGACGGGCTCAAATGCTTCCTGCCCGAATGGATGGAGGCTCTGGATCGGGACTTCAATCACCCTGCCATTGTGGGATGGTGTCCTTTCAACGAGACCTGGGACTATGAGGGACGCAGGCAGGACAACGATTTGCTGGCCATTGTCTATCGGATGACGAAGCTCTTTGATACTACCAGGCCCTGTATCGACACCAGCGGCAATTATCATGTAGTGACGGATATCTATGATATGCATGACTATGAGCAGGATCCGGCGGTGTTCGCCTCCACATATGAGGATTTCGCAAAAGGAGGGCCTTTGAAAGACCGCATGGCCGACAGGCAGACTCCTGTGACAGGCATTCCGGTGTTCATCAGCGAATATGGCGGAATCAAGTGGGATGTGGATGGAAATCTGGAAGACAGCTGGGGATACGGAGACGGTCCCAAGACAGAGGAGGAATACATCGCGCGTTACAAGGGCCTGACGGACGCCCTGCTGGACAATCCTCACATGTTCGGCTTCTGCTATACGCAGCTTTATGATGTGGAGCAGGAGGTCAACGGGCTTTATACCTATGACAGGAAACCTAAGATGGATATGGGGATTTTCAGGGAAATCAACAGCAGAAAGGCTGCCATCGAAGACGAAAGATAATCGTGATATTCTTCATCCTATCTGATACAATATCCTTACCCGGGACAGGGAACTGCCGGGTAAGGATATTTTTAAGGAGATAAGGTATCATGACGAACCATGAACTGCTGCTGGCCATATCCGCTTTGCTGGATGTAAAGCTGAAAGCAGAGTTACAGCCCCAGAAGAACGAATGCGCGATGAAATCAGGGCAGTCAGGAAAACATGCCGAGTCTCCTAAAACGAACGCAGCAGCCCCTCAATCCCCTCTTCCTCATAAATCCTCTTATAATATGCCACCTCGTCACCAATCAAGTCGTCAATCACCTGCATGCCGAGCAGTTCCACAGGCGCCTTGTCGTCCGTCAGGATATATTCCCCCGGGACATAGCGCTCCAGCCCTGCCGATGCCCGTTCCATCATGGCATACAGATTTCCGTCCTGCAGAAGCTCCCGGTTGGCCTCCAGGTTAGCCAGCATGGCCCCATTGTCCGAAGCGAACAGCTCCCGGTTGGTGGAGCCCGCCACATCCACTGTGTAGACCTGGCCGAACACAGAGGAGATGGTATCGGCCAGATACTGGTTGATATTGCCCTCTTCCCTGCCCCGCATGTTCATGTTGACCACCATGACCCCGTTTTCCGCCAGGTGGGCCTTTACCAGCGTGAAGAATTCCACCGAGGACATCTGAAAGGGGATGGTGATGTCCTGATAGGCGTCCACCATGATGACATCGTATTTCTCGTCCACCGCGTTCAGAAAAGCCCTGCCGTCATAGGTGGTCACCGGCACGTCCTCCGGCAGATGGAAGTATTCCCTGGCAAGCGCCGTAATCTTCTCATCAATCTCCACGCCTTCGATGTCCATGCCGCCGTAATATTTCCTGCACTGGGTGGCATAGGTGCCGGTCCCCATGCCCAATATCAGCACCTTGCAGTCCTCCGGCGCTTTCTCCTGTATCATCAGCGGAGCCGCCATGGCGTAATCGTAATACATCCCTGTCATCCCCTGTTCTTTCATATAAATGGACTGCACGCCGAACAGAACATTGGTGGATAGTATGACGCTCCTGTCACTTTCCTTGACCTGCAGGTAATTATAGACGGATTCCCCCTCATAGGTCAGATTGGTCTCCCAGAAAGCGAAACTGTCGGAATATCCCAATACACAGCAGACAGCATAGCACACCAGCGTGATTATGACTTTTCTCGTGCCTGAACCGGCGTGTTTCTTCTTCCCGTCTTTGCCGGCGCTTTCTTCTGCGCCGTCTTCTCCGCTCCCGGCCATTCTTTCGGCGCTGTCCGCAGTTTCTTTTCCTTCAATTATCTGCTTTTTCGCGCCCTCTGCGCATTTCGTCTCAGTCTGCTGTTCTGCCGCATCCTCTTTATGCATTCCCTGTCTTGTGTTCTCACGCTTTCCCGCGACCGCGTTTCCGCTTGCCGTCCCTCTTCCCGCGCTGATGAAATAAAGAACCGCCAGCACCAGCAGAATCCCTGAGAAAATCAGGAAAGTGACAGAAGTCCCCACAGAGGGAATGGTCACGAAAGTGGGAACAAAGGTACCGATGATGCTGCCGATGGTATTGAACGCTCCCAGGTTCCCCACCGTCTTGCCGCTTTCCTCCAGATTGCCCACAGAGTACTTGGCCAGCGAGGGCGTCACCGTCCCCAGCAGGAACAGCGGGAAGACAAATATCACCATACAGGCCGCGAAAGCCGCGATAATCAGGAAATTGCTGCTCACGGAAAATATCAGAAGCGCCGAGATGCCGAGGATGATATATTTCCCCACCGCCGGAATCGCCGCAATCCACACTGCCGCTATCAGTATCCTGCCATAAAGCCTGCCCGGATCCGGATTCTTGTCAGCGCTGCGCCCGCCGTAGATATTCCCCAGCGCCATGGCTATCATGATGGTCCCGATGATGATCGTCCACACAATCTGGGAGGAGCTGAAATACGGTGCCAGGAGCCTGCTGGCCCCCAGTTCCACCGCCATCACGGACATCCCGGCAAAAAATTCGGTCAGGTACAGGAAAATTTTGTTCTTCAGTATCTTTGGTGCATTGGTCATACTCATAGCCTTTCTCCCTGAAATCTTACAATTGCGCCACATCCACCAGCGTCAGCTCTTTCCCCGCGTTCTCCAGGCTGGTCAGCAGCGCTCTGGCGGTATCCAGCGAAGTAAGGCAATTTACGCCTGTCTCAATGGCCGTCCGGCGAATCAGGAAACCGTCCCGGGACTTGTCCCGCCCTTGAGTAGGCGTGTCGATGACCAAGTCAATCCGGTGTCCCAAAATCAGATCCATCACGGTAGGCGATTCCTGAGATATCTTGTTCACTTTCCTGGCCTTAATCCCCGCCTCGTTCAACGCAGCGGCCGTGCTCCTGGTGGCGTAGATTGTATAGCCCAGTTTCGCAAAACGGCGGCCGATTTCGATGGCCTCGCCCTTGTCCGCATCCTTGACAGTGATAATCATGTTCTTGTGCCTTGGCAGATTCACGCCTGCCCCTAAAAAGGCCTTGTACAGCGCCTCATGGAACTGCTTCGCGATTCCAAGACACTCGCCAGTGGACTTCATCTCCGGCCCCAGGCTGATTTCCGCTCCACGAATCTTCTCAAAGGAGAATACAGGTATCTTGATAGCATAATACTGCGCCTCCGGCTGCAGCCCCGGCTCATAGCCCAGCTGCTTTATGGTCCTGCCCAGAATCACTTCCGTGGCCAGATCCACGATGGGGATTCCCGTCACCTTGCTGATATAGGGCACCGTCCGGGAGGAGCGGGGATTCACCTCAATCACATAGACGTCCTCCCCGATGGCGATGAACTGGATATTGATAAGTCCTTTCACATGGAGCGCTTTTGCCAGCCGCCTGGTGTACTCCGCAATCTTATCTTTCACCAGTTTTCCTATGGTATGGGCAGGGTAGACAGAAATACTGTCCCCAGAATGTACGCCTGTCCGTTCAATATGTTCCATGATACCGGGTATCAGGATATCCGTCCCATCGCACACGGCATCCACCTCTATCTCCTTGCCCTGCAGATATTTGTCCACCAGAATGGGATGATCCTGAGCAATCCGGTTGATGATCGCCATGAATTCCTCAATCTCCTCGTCTGAAATGGCAATCTGCATGCCCTGGCCGCCCAGCACGTAGGAGGGACGCACCAATACAGGGTAACCCAATCGATTAGCCACCGCCTTGGCCTCTTCTGCGGTGTACACCGTCCCACCGGCAGCCCGGGGAATCCCTATCTCCTCCAGAATCTTGTCGAACAATTCCCTGTCCTCGGCAGCATCCACATCCTCCGCCTTGGTTCCAAGGATGGGCACGCCCATCTTCATCAGGCTCTCGGTGAGTTTTATGGCGGTCTGGCCCCCGAACTGCACTACGGCCCCGTCCGGCTTCTCGATATCCACGATGGCCTCCACGTCCTCAGGGGTCAGCGGCTCGAAATAGAGTTTATCCGCGATGTCGAAATCCGTGCTCACTGTCTCCGGGTTGTTGTTGATGATAATCGTCTCATAGCCCGCTCTGGAAAAAGCCCATGTGGCATGCACGGAGCAGTAGTCGAACTCGATTCCCTGCCCGATGCGGATGGGGCCGGAGCCCAGCACCAGCACTTTCTTGCGTCTGTTTCTCACCGAATCCGAAAGAACACTGCTCTTGCGTTCTTTCATGCAGAAATCAGAATCACTTGACGACGTACTTTCGAGTTTCGTGGTTTCCACCACACTGGCTTCACACTCCCCGCCGTAGACGGAATAGTAGTAGGGCGTAGATGCCGCGAACTCCGCCGCACAAGTATCCACCATCCTGTAGGCGGCGCGGATTCCGTTCTCATGGCGCATGGCCTTGATTTCCGCCTCGTTCCTGCCAGTGAGCCGTGCAATCACAGTGTCCGGGAATTCGATTCTTTTGGCCTCTTTCAGCAGATCTGCCGTCAGTTCCCGGTTCTTCAGCGCCTCCTCCATCTCCACCAGAATGGCGATTTTGTCAATGAACCACATATCGATCATGGTAATGGCATGAATCTCCTCATAGCTGATACCCTTCCGGATGGCCTCTGCAATCATCCAGATTCTCCTGTCATCCACCACTTTCAGCTTCGCTTTCAGCTCTTCCGCAGACAAATCGCTGAAATCATAGCTCAGCAGACAGTCCACATGCTGCTCCAGGGAACGGATGGCCTTCATCAGTGCGCCCTCAAAGCTGTCGCAGATGCTCATGACCTCCCCGGTGGCTTTCATCTGGGTGGTGAGTGTACGTTTTGCCGTGATAAATTTATCGAAAGGCAGTCTCGGAATCTTCACCACGCAGTAATCCAGCGCAGGCTCGAAGCTGGCGTAGGTCTTCTGCGTGATGGCATTCTTGATCTCATCCAGGGTATAGCCCAGCGCAATCTTCGCCGCCACCTTGGCAATGGGGTATCCCGTGGCCTTGGAAGCTAAAGCGGAAGAACGGCTCACCCTGGGATTCACCTCGATGACGCAGTACTCAAAACTGGTGGGATGCAGGGCGAACTGCACATTGCAGCCCCCGGTGATCTGCAGTTCGTTGATGATGTTCAGCGCGGAGGTGCGCAGCATCTGGTACTCCTTGTCGCTGAGGGTCTGGGAGGGGGCCACCACGATGCTGTCTCCGGTGTGCACGCCCACGGGATCGATATTCTCCATGTTACAGACAGTGATGCAGTTCCCGGCGCTGTCACGCATGACCTCGTACTCAATCTCTTTCCAGCCCGCGATGCAGCGCTCCACCAGCACCTGCCCCACTCTGGAGAGGCGCAGCCCATTCTCCAGGATTTCCTCCAGCTGCACCTGATTGTAAGCGATACCGCCGCCGGAACCGCCAAGCGTATAAGCCGGCCGCAGCACCACAGGATAGCCGATGGAATTGGTAAATTCAATGCCGTCCTCTATATTTTCCACCACTTTGGAAGCCGCGCAGGGTTCCCCGATGCGCTCCATCAAGTCCTTGAACTCCTGCCGTCCCTCCGCATTGCGGATGGTGGCCGCCGTAGTCCCCAGAAGAGTCACGCCGTGGGAGGCCAGAAAACCCGACTCCTCCAGCTCCATCCCCAGGTTCAGGCCCGCCTGTCCGCCGAGGGTAGGCAGGATGCTGTCCGGCTTTTCCTTTTCTATGATCTGCTCCAGAACCTTTACCGTCAAAGGCTCGATATATACTTTGTCCGCGATGTCCCTGTCCGTCATGATGGTGGCCGGATTGGAGTTCACCAGAATGACCTCCACGCCCTCCTCTTTCAGAGAGCGGCAGGCCTGTGTCCCCGCATAATCGAACTCAGCCGCCTGTCCGATGACGATGGGGCCGGAACCTATGACCATGACACGTGTAATCTCAGGCTTCTTAGGCATGGCAAGCACCTCCTTTTGCTTCTTTCATCATTTCTATGAATCTGTCAAAAAGGTACCTGGAATCCTGCGGCCCCGGGCAGGCCTCCGGATGATACTGCACCGTGAAGATATTCTTGCCCACATAGGAAAGCCCCTCATTGGTGCCGTCATTCACATTGATGAAAGCCGGCACCGCCACTTTCGGATCCAGCTTGTCCATATCCACCACATAGCCGTGATTCTGTGAAGAAATGTACACTCTGCCGGTAGCCAGATCTTTCACGGGATGGTTTCCGCCCCGGTGGCCGTACTTCATTTTATAGGTGTCCGCCCCGGTGGCCAGCGCCATCAGCTGGTGTCCCAGACAGATGGCGAAAATCGGAATCTCCGTCTCGTACAACTTCCGAATCTCCCCAATGATGCCCCCGCACTCCTTGGGATCCCCGGGGCCATTGCTGAGCATGATGCCGGCCGGCCTGTCGGCAATGATTTCCTCCGCCTTGGTCCATGCCGGATACACCGTCACCTCGCATCCCCTCTCCGCAAGAGAACGGGCGATGTTGCCCTTGGCGCCGAAATCCAGAAGCGCCACCCGAAGCCCTGCTCCGTTCAGCTCCTTCACCAGCGCAGGCCTGGGCTCCCGGCCTCCCTTTTCATAAAAGGACGCGTCAAATCTCGCAGCCCCCGACAGCGGCCCGTTGTCCGCCAGCGCAAGCGCGGGCTTCACCACATATTTCTCCCTGCAGGTCACCCGCTCCACCACCTTGCCTGTGGTATAGGCTTTCAGTTTCGGAAGCACCGCCTCTAAATCATACCCCTCATCCGTGGTAATCATGCCGTTCATGGTGCCCTTTTCCCGCAGTCTCTTAGTCAGGGCCCTTGTATCTATCCCCGCTATGCCGGGCACGTCATTTTCTTCCAGGAATTGCTGTAGACTTAAATCAGAACGAAAATTGCTGCAGACGCGGGAAAGCTCCCGCACGATAAAACCATCCGGCCAGGGTCCGTGAGATTCCATGTCGTCCTTACAGATACCGTAGTTGCCGATCAGGGGATACGTCATACATACCGCCTGCCCCGCATAGGACGGATCCGTCAGCACCTCAAGATAACCCGCCATGGACGTATTGAATACGATTTCACTGATAATTTCCCTGTCGGCACCGATATGGATTCCTTCAAACACCGTGCCGTCTTCCAAAATCAAAAACGCCTTCATATCTTCCCTCATTTCTCTGCCTTGTCACATGCACAAAACACCCCGTCCGCAAGAATCTTCTCCATGCTTTTTATATACCTCTCCGGACATTCGTTTCATTATAGCACATAAGAAAAAGACGGGCAATAAAAAAACTTTTTAATTCCGGAAAAGTATGATAAACTAAAGACAGTGCTCCATGTCCAGTATTTTGTTCGTTTTGTATTACATATGGAAGAAAAGGAAATGATGTCAGCAAGATTATTTACAAAAATCAAAGGCAGCAATGAATGCACCATGAACAGCAAAGCCGGAATTTTCGCAAAATTCCTGATTTGTTTTCTGCTTATTGTCCTGATGCCCACCATCCTCATGGGAATGATCTGGTACAGGAACATCGCCCTGAAGGACCACACGGAAATCATGGAGAAAGAGACCCGGATCCTGCAGGAAGTCAACGATTCTTTCACCCAGTGGAAGGATTCTGCGGAACAGGATCTCGTGAGTATGCTGTACGGCGCCACTTTCAAAAATTATGTGTCGACCAAAAAGCCGGAATATATGACGAAAGTAATGACAGAGGCTTTCCGGGTTCTCCATCTGAACGAGATATTGTATTCCATTTATCTCTATGACGCATACGAAGGAACTTTGTGGGATTCCATGACCAAAATGCAGTCCGTGGAGACTTTCTATGACACCGGCTGGCTGGCCCAGCTGCAGTCATCCGTCACGAACCAGATGCTCTCCGTCCGCCAGAACCGGGACGCGGCCTTTGAGACAGAAGAATTCTTTCCGGAAAAACTGAGACAGTTCTATCCGGCGAAAATAAAAAATGTCATGACCATCATCACCCCCCGCACTATGGGGACTACCCTTCTGGGAAACATCGACGTGGAAGCGCTGGGCGAAAGGCTGGCCCAAAAGTTCTACTCCGAAGGAAAGAACAGCTATCTCTTGAGGGAAGATGACGTGCTGTATCAATCGGTGCCGGACGATATGTCCGGGCAAATACCGGCAAGCTCCCTATGGACCAAAAGGACTGATTTTTTCGAATGCCAGGGCGCGGAACACTACTGGTTCGCCTGCAAGCTGGGGGACACGGATTTATATTATGTGGAATCCATACCGCTTGACATCCTCTACAGCAACAGCACGGAATATATCCGCTACATCATCCGGGTGGCAGCCATCATCCTTGTGTTCGTGATAGGACTGGCGGGGCTGATTGCCTACCGCATTTATCATCCTCTGGATGAGCTGTACAGCGTGATCAGCGTATATAACCAAAAATCCAGCCAGCAGCCTCCCAGCGAAGAGACGGAAGGCCATGCCATGAAAAAAGCATTTGAAAGCATGAAACAGAGCGGAAAATCCGAAGTGGACATCCGTATCATGAATGATTTTGTGAGCGCCGCCATGCTCCGCATGCTCTTTGACGGAATCATCACTCAGGAGCGGTTTTTCCAGGAGAATTCCCGCATCTTCCACTCGCAACAGGAAAAAAACACCTACTGCCTGCTGCTCTGCAGGCTGCGGGAGTCCCTTTCCGGCAAGGCAAAGGAAGAACGGGACATGCGCCTGAAAGAGGTCATCAACGTATATCTGATGGTACGTCTGGACGGCATCCTGTCGGAGACCTCAACAGGGGACTTCGCCATCCTGTTCTGCGGGAAGACAGATCATGAAATAGAGCAGATGGAACGGTTCTGGGTAAAAATCTTCAACGAATTGACCGGGGATGGAAACTACTTCTCTTCCAGCCGCCCGTTCTCCGCCAAAGACTCCATAGAGGAACAATACCAGATCTGCCAGAAGAGCCTCCAGAACGAATACTTTTTTGCAGATCAGGAGGAGGGATGGCTGACCTATCCGCTGCCGGAAGAAAATTGCAGCTACAAAAGCCTGCTGCACTATGCGCCTCCCCTGATTCGCTGCATCCTCATGGGCGAAGAAGACATCCTGGGGGAAAAGCTGTCGGAACTGGATAGAGAACTGCGCGAGAAACAGAAAAAAGATTATGCCCTGAACCTGTGCGCACGGATACTGGGAGAAATCGACAAGGAAGTGACCCTGGAACCCCTGGAGGACGGAAACGCGGATCCTGTCAGGGGCGTATACGGGCAGGAAACCGAGAAGCAGCTTCTCGCCTACATGGACTCCGTCCTTCGGAAAAAAATGAGACAGCTGAATACCCAGGAAGAGAATCAGCGCGAGAATTCCTACTATCAGAAAGCCCTTGCCTATATCCATGAAAATTATCAGAAGAACATCAATATCACAGAAATAGCGGATGCCATAGGCATCAGCTACGTATACCTGAACAAGATTTTCAAGGCTTATCACGGGAACGACACCAAGCTGATAGATTACCTGAACCTGATCCGGATCAACAAATCGGCCGAGCTCCTGCAGCAGACCGATGCTTCCATCGCGGTCATCGCGGAGCAGGTAGGATACAACAATGTACAGAGCTTTTCCAGGTTCTTCAAAAAATATAAGTCTATGACGCCCGGCGAATGGAGGAAAAAGTATAGAAAGTAAACTTTCTATACTTTTTCTTTCACTTTCTATAAAATCCCCAAAACACTAGAGAAAATGAAGCCAAATTAGAGAAATCCAAAATTGAACCTCCTCTTTCTGACAGATATAATGTGCACGTAGACGTGATTCCTATCCGGCGCCAGACAGGAACCTCATGTCACGAATACAAAACAGAAAGGAGGATGTTCACAAAAAGTGAAAAAGAAAAAAAGAGGGGCTCTCTACTATCTTAAGCGCGATATGTTCCTGTATCTTTTGCTGCTTCCCGTCATTTTGTACTATTTCGTATTCAAGTACCTGCCGATGGGCGGAATCGTCATGGCATTCCAGGATTTCAATATCTTTAAGGGAATCTTCCACAGCGAGTTCGTCGGACTTGATGTATTCCGGAAAATCCTGAAGAGCCAGCAGTTCTGGAATTCCGTGCGCAATACTCTGATTTTGAACCTGAGCACCCTGGCGGTGAGCTTTCCTTTGACCATCATACTGGCCCTGGTGCTGAATGAAATCCGGGCAGTCAGGTTCAAGAAAATCTCGCAGTCCCTGCTGTACCTGCCCCATTTCATCTCCTGGGTCGTCGTGGCAGGAATCGCGCAGAACCTCTTTAACATGACCAATGGCACCGTAAATGGCATCATCAAGTCCCTGGGGCTGGATGCCGTGCCTTTCCTGAGCGAAAATGGATGGTGGATCTTCACCTATATCCTGTGCAATGTCTGGAAAGAAATCGGATGGGGCACAATCATTTACCTGGCTGCGCTGACAGGAGTGGATGAATCCCTTTACGAAGCGGCCTATCTGGACGGAGCTACGAAATTTCAGCGAATTATATACGTCACAGTGCCCATGATAAAGTCCGTCGCAGTGACGATGCTCATCCTGGATGTCAGCAAAATGATGTCCATTGGGCTGGATGCGCCCCTGCTTTTGGGAAACACTAAGGTAATGGCGATATCGGAAGTGATCAGCACCTATGTATATCGGCTGGGCATCGAGAAAGCATGCTACGACCAGGCCACGGCCATAGGATTGTTCCAGTCCGTGGTGAATATCGTCATCCTGTTCATGGTGGATCGAATCGCAAAGATGATAGGGGAGGAAGGAATATTATGAGAACAGACAGACCATCGCAACAGAGAAAAAGACATAAGACCTCCCCCGCCACCATGTTATTGTACGGAATCGTCACGCTCACCGTTGTACTGTGCGTATACCCTTTCCTGAATGTAGTCGCCTGCTCCCTGAGCAGCAAAGGAGCCGTCCTTGGCGGACATGTCACGTTCTATCCTATCGGCTTCCAATTGGATTGTTATACAGAAATCCTGAAAAAGACATCCATCTGGCTTGCCATGCGGGTATCACTGATTGTGACCCTGTCGGGAACCGCACTGGGCCTGGCACTGACGATTGGCGCGGCTTACGCTCTTTCCAAAGAAAAGCTTAAAGGAAGGAAAATCATAAACGGGTTCATCCTGTTCACCATGTACTTTGGAGGCGGCATCATCCCTACCTTTATGGTAGTCAAGGCATTGGGCATGTATGATTCCTATGCGGCGCTGGTAGTGCCCTCTTCCATGAATGTGTTCAACTTTATCGTGATGCGTACATTTTTCAGGGAACTTCCAAAGGAGCTGGAAGAAGCGGCAATCGTAGACGGGGCAAGCGACGCGAAAATACTGTTCCGGATCGTGCTTCCCCTGTCTCTTCCAATCATTGCGACCATCGGGCTGTTTTACGCGGTTTCCTATTGGAACGACTATTTCAGCGCACTGATCTATATCCAGTCCGCAGACAGATACTCCCTGCAGCTTCGCCTGCGGCAGCTGCTGTATGCGGGAGAGATCAATCAGGCTTCTATGGCCGCGGAGGGAATGAGCGGGCAGGTCATGGCGGAATCGCTGAAGATGGCCACAATCGTAGTGGCGACGCTGCCCATCATAGTGGTCTATCCATGGCTGCAGAAATATTTCGTAAAGGGCGTCATGCTGGGATCCGTCAAGGGCTAGGCGCACCGAAAACTTTTGACCCAACACAAGGAGGATCGTTTTTTATGACAAAAAGAAGAAATCGCCTTATGGCAACAATACTGGCAACCACATTAGCTGCAGGCACATTCCTAAGCGGCTGCGGACAGGATTCCGGTTCCGAAAGCGGACGGCAATCAGAAACGTCCCAAAATGAATCGGCGGAAAATTCAGGCACTGATTCCAAGGCAGAAACCAGCTCCGAAGCAGGAACAGATACCGAGGCGAATGTCTCTGATGGCGCCTGCCAGACCACCTATGGCGACAAACAGTTCGACAATGTCACAATCACCGTAGAAATCTTTGACCGCAGCAATGCCCCTGAGGGTTCCACTATCACCGATAACAAATGGACGAAATACGCCCAGGAGGAAATGGGCAAAGTCGGCATCAACGTGGAATACGTAGCTGTCCCCAGAAATGACGAGACTACGAAAATCCAGACCATGATGGCTACAGGCACTTCGCCGGACATCATCTTCACCTATGACTCCGGTCTGATAAAGGAATACTTCGATGACGGCGGGCTCTATGCCCTGAACGAATACATCGACGGAGAAGATCAGGCAAAGAACCTGAAAGAATATGTGACGGAGGATGTGCTGGATTACGGCCGCAACGAAAATGGGGAATTGTATGCGGTAGTGGCAAGAAGATCCACGGTAGCCATGCGGGAGTTCTTTATCCGCAAGGACTGGCTGGATGCCCTTGGGCTTTCCGTCCCCACCACAGTTGAGGAATTTTACGCCGTCCTGCAGGCGTTCAAGGAAAATTATCCGGACTGCGTCCCTTTTTACAGTGACCAAATGAGCAGTGTGGGAGTCTCTGTATTGGCCCATTCTTTCCTCCAGTCCGTGGCGGATGAAAAGAAATACAATATCGCTTCCTCTAATTTTACCCATATAGACGATGGCGCTGTGGAGTACTTCCGATTCATAAACAAACTTTACAATGAACAACTGATCGAGCCGGAATATTATACGATTTCAGATGCCTCCAGCGAATTAGACCGACTGTTGGTGAACGGTTCTGTCGGCATAGTGGAAGCAAATGTCAATTACAACGTAGATCCACTGAGAGGCTCCCTCCTCCAGACTCTGAAAGAAAGCAATCCGGATGCGGAATATGTCTCTTTTGCGCCTCTTCAGAACGTCAATGACGGAAAGGTCTACAATCCGGTATACGCGCCCAGCGGTATGTACATCAGCATCCCCAAGACCGCCAAGAACGTGGAGGCCTGCATCACATATCTGGATTGGCTGTCCACCATGGCAGGAGGATTCACTCTTTATCACGGCATGGAAGGCGAACATTTCGAGTATGTTGACAATGTTCCTGTAGTAATCGATATGGAGTACAACGCCTCAGATAAGGATTGGATCCGTGACGATATATTCCTGGTGGGAAATTCCGGATATTATTACACGGAAAAAGATTTCACTCTGGCCATGGCGCAAAGCTATGGGGAATGGGCTGATTACGTAATCGATAATTACGCCAATGCGGGCACGGGAACCCTCAGATATGCACCGGTATATTCCTCACAGGTAAAAATCGATCATTCTACAGAGCTGAATCTGGTCAGCGATGAATATGTGGTAAAGTGCATCACCTGCGCGGAAAGTGAATTCGACTCTCTCATAGAGGCATACCGCAATGAATTGAAAGAAGCAGGTGCAGAAAAAGTCTGGGAGGATTATAATAATCATTATAACGCTGCCGAATAATGGCATAAACGTTAAAACGAATATTACCCAACGCCCTGTCGCCATTGGCGGGGCGTTGGATAATCCCGTCAAAATCAATACCGCCAAAAGCGGGAAGGAGGCTAACTTGGACAAGAAAGACGGAATGAATTACGCCCCTAAGGGCAAACCGGCACCGGTGGTGGCGCCGGGCGAATTCTGCATCGCAGCCATCGCTTTAGATCACGGCCACATCTATGGCATGTGTAACGGCCTTGCGGAGGCAGGCGCAAAAGTAAAATGGGTCTACGACCCGGATCCTGACAAAGTGAATGCTTTCCTCAAAGCATTTCCGGACGCAGCGGCGGCGGGGAGCGAGGAGGAAATCCTGCAGGACCAAGAGGTAAAGCTTGTCTGCGGCGCCGCAGTCACCAGCGAAAGATGTGCCCTCGGCCTCAGGGTCATGGCCGCCGGCAAGGACTACTTCACGGACAAGGCTCCCCTCACCACCCTGGAACAGCTTGCTGCCGCCAGGGACATGGTCGAACAGACCGGCCGGAAATACATGGTCTACTACAGCGAGCGCATCCATGTGGAGTCCGCCGTATTTGCCGGGCAATTGATTCAGGAAGGAGCAATCGGGACTCCCATACACGTGGACGGTTTCGGCCCTCACAGGGTAGGCGATCCCAAAAGCCGCCCGGAATGGTTCTTCCAGAAAGAAAAATACGGCGGAATCCTCTGCGACATCGGAAGCCACCAGATTGAACAGTTCCTCTTCTACTGCGGGGCAAAGGATGCCCAGGTAAAATACAGCCAGGTAGGACATTACGCCCACCCGGACTATCCGGAACTGGAAGACTTCGGAGATGCCGTCCTGGTAGGGGACAACGGAACCACCCAGCATTTCAGGGTAGACTGGTTCACCCCGGATGGGCTCTCCACCTGGGGGGACGGCAGAACCTTCATCCTGGGAACAGAAGGCTACATAGAACTGCGGAAATATGTCAATGTGGGCACTGGCGACAAAACAGGAGATCATGTCTTCCTGGTGAACCAAAACGGCGAGCAGCATTTTGAGGTATCCGGCAAGGTAGGGTTCCCTTATTTCGGCCAGTTGATTCTCGACTGTATCAACCGCACGGAGAACGCCATGACCCAGGAGCATGCATTCAAGGCCGCGGAGCTTTGCGTCAGAGCCGAGCTGCAGGCCGTCCATGTCAGCTAGTCAGAAAAAGGATAATTATCCACGGAGGTAAAAAATGATTCATGTAGCAATCGTAGGGACGGGCAATATCGCTCACGCCCATGTCACAGGCCTGCTGACCTTTCCGGACAGATGCAGAATCGTCGCTCTCTGCGACATTTACCCGGAAAAAGCAGAAGCCATGAAAGAAAAATACAGCCTGGAATGCGCTGTCTTCGATAATCACCGCAGCATGTTGGACTCCGGCATCAAAATCGACCTGGTTCATGTGTGCACGCCGCCCTTTGTCCACTCCCGGATAGCCATAGACAGCATGGACGCAGGCTGTAATGTCCTGGTGGAGAAACCCATGGCTACCTGCCTGGCCGAATGCGACGCCATGTTGGACGCAGAAAAACGGAATCACGTCACCATGGGCTGCATTGCCCAAAATCGTTTCCGCAATTCAATCTATAAGCTGAAAAAGACTGTTGACAGCGGCCTGGCTGGAAAAATATGCCTGGCACAGGTGGAGTCCGCCTGGTGGCGGGGACATTGTTATTACGATCTGTGGTGGCGGGGAACCTGGGAAAAGGAAGGCGGCGGCCCCACCTTGAACCACGCGGTGCACCATATCGATATGTTGAACTGGCTGGAAGGAAGACTTCCGGATTCCGTGATGGCCATGTTCACCAATGTGATGCATGACAACGCCGAGGTGGAGGATCTGTCGATTGCCTGTCTGCGCTATCAGGACGGCAGCATGGCCCAGGTGACCAGCTCTGTGGTGCATCACGGCGAAGAACAGGGCATTGTCCTCCAATGCGCTGATGCCAGGATTTCCGCCCCCTGGGACGTGAAAGCGGAGCTCAGCCAGCGGAACGGTTTCCCCAGAGCGGAAGGCAACGAAGAGTTGACAGAGAAGCTGAATGCTTTTTACCAGAATATCCCAGACCTCCCCTATGAAGCCCATACAGGTGAAATCGACAATGTGCTGAATGCGCTGGAAACCAGAGAAAAGCCCCTGATTACAGGCATAGACGGCAGGAAGACCGTGGAACTGATCACGGCTATCTACATGGCCTGCTTCAGCGGACAGACCGTGACGCTTCCGCTGGCGCGCAGCGCAGAATGCTACACCTTTGAAGGCATCCTCAAAAATGCCACACATTTTTACGAGAAGAAGGGGTGCGTGGAGAATTTTGCCGAGGAGCCTATCAGTTTGGGAAACTACTGAACTCCCGCTATTGCGCCGAAACCGGGCGATAGGTTCCTGTGCCTCAAAAAAGGAGAATTTTGAAAATGACTGAATATACGCCAAATAACGGATGGATTGAAGGAAAGAGCAAGCCTCATTTCTCCAACAGGCATATCTATGAGGGAAACTCGCCGGTCTACATCATGGCGGGAGACAGGCCGCTGATCCGCCTTGCGGAGCGGCGCGTCCTTCTGGGGACGCTGAGGCTCTTTTTCAGGGAAAAGCCGCTGGAAGACTGTGAAGAAATCCTCATGCGCTATCGCCCGGGCATGGTTCAATGGCAGCTGTCCGACCCGGCCATTCCGGGAGAGATAACGCTCACCGTCACCTCTCCCGGCGATGGCCCGGGGCTGGTACTGCAGGTGAAGTCCCCCGCGGAGCTGCGATTCTGCTACGGCGGCCTGCGCGAGACATTCCCGGCATCCGGCTACAGCTATTCCAAAGAATGGAACATAGATGTCAGCAGGGGGGACGCAGCGCTGCTGGAGACCGTTTTCTGCGAGGAATGGCTGGAGGGGAACCATGCACAGTGGACAGAGGAAGAAAATGAGATTTTGCTGACCTGTCCTGACACAGAGCGGCGCATCCATGTAAAATCGGACGGGACATTCCATATCCAGGGCTGCCAGGCGGCCGGAACCATCGGAACCTATTTTTCCGCCTGCTTTGAGCCCGGAACAGACATCCCCGATGCTTTCGCCGCAGGGTGCGCCCGTTCGGAGCGGCTGGCTGGCCAGCTGGCCGTAAACACGCCGGATGAATACATAAACACGGCATGCGCCGTGGCCGCCGGGGAAATGGATGGGGCATGGCGGCCTCCCAAGACCATGCACGGGAACATGAACTGGTCTTCCCCGTTCGTGGGCTGGCTGGTACATTGCGGCCATGCCATGCTGGGCAGGCATGAGAGGATGGCGGAGACGCTGAAAGCCTATGCGGCCGTTCAGGAGAAAGCGGACAAATATACCGGATATGAGATGAACGAGACTTACACCAGGCCGTCACAGACTTCCCGGTTTTACGGCAAGGGACGTATCACGGAAGACCAGGGACTGTACAACATGCAGACCCAGTTCTTCCACCAGATGATTCAGGCCTGGCGGTTCTCGGGTGATCCCGGGTTCGCCGAAATGCTGCGCGATGCGCTCCGGCTGCATATCGAATGGGAGGACGCCTGTTTCGACCCGGATGGTACCGGACTCTACGCCAGCGTCATCAATACCTGGCCTACGGACAGCGTGTCCTATTCCGACGGGGGAGCCGTAGAGGAGACCTGCTACGCTTACGCCGCCCGATGTGCTATGGCAGAGCTTACGGAAGGCGAAGAATCAGAACGATATGCCCAAAAAGCCGATCAAATCAAGGCAGCCTTCCTGAAGGAGCTCTGGATTCCCGAGAAAGGATACCCTGGCGTTTACCGCGAGCGGAACGGACGGCTCCACGAAGATGCCTGGATCTACTCCTCTTTCCTGCCAGTGGAATGCGGCCTTCTGGATACATTCCAGCAGGCGCAGGCATTGTACTATCCCCTGTGGGCCTTCCAGCGGGCAAAGGACGGCGGTTTCTGGTTCTCCAACTGGACACCGGGCATCTGGTCGGTGCGGGAGAACGGAGCCGGCGAGAACATGCAGCAGGCCTGTGCTTTCTTCAAGGGCGGAGAAGAAAAGGAGGCTCTTGACATCCTGGAGCGCTCCGCGCGCCGCTATCTGAATACGCTCATCCCCGGGGACATGACCCATGCCACCATCGAGACCGCGAACCTGTTCATCAAAGCAGTGGCGGAGGGCCTGTTCGGCTACCGGCCGGACTATCCCAATGACCGCGTGACCATCGCCCCCATGCTGCCTTTCGCCTGGGACAATGCCAGCATGCAGACCGGAGATGTCTCTATCCGGTGGCAAAGGCGCAAGATTCATGTCAGTCTGACCCGCCCGGCTTTCCTCACGATACGCATGCGTCTGTATGCGGAGGAACTGTACTCTGTGACAGGCGCCGACAACTGGTATTTAGAGCCCGGAATCGGCGGCATGACAGTCGTGCTCACACCAGGCAGATGCAGCATGGCAGAAATCGAGCTGCACACCGGCAAAGAACGGGATTTTCTCCCCTATGAAGAAGTCTGCCATATGCCCACCGGAGAGGATATCTTCAATCCTCAGGGCGTGGACAAGGATTCCTGGGGAGAACACATGGCTTTCCGCAGAATGCCGGACGGTTACTTCCAGGCAATCCGCGTGCATCTTCGCAAGAATCCCCAAAAGGAGCTTTTGCTGCAAAAACAGCGCATAGGCATTCCCGCCCATGCAGCCTTTGAGAAGCTGGACATCTCCGATGCTTTCAACGCGGACGTGACCCGGATATTCCGGCAAAAATATCTGTCCCCCAGGCCGGAAAAGGGATGTTATACGCAGATCGGCCTGGACGGTTTCTCATTATGGACATTCCCCTGTTGGGAAATTCAGCCTCCCGGGATGTCCCTGGAGAAAAGAGGCGAAGCAAAAAGCGCCGCCGGAATCCCTTTCGCTATCTCGGCGCAGGCTGGGAATATCGCGTTCGCGAGCCTGTGGGACAATTATCCGGACTTTGTGGAAGTCTCTGTTGACAGAAAAGCTTCTATAGCAGCAGTACTGATCTCCGGTTCCACCAATCCGAACCAATGCGGAATCGAAAACGCAAGGCTCACTTTCACCTATGAGGACGGGACGGCGGAAGAACTCCCTCTCGTCAACCCGGACAACTATATCAGCCTGTGCGCCTATCCGGACCGCGCATCCGCCCTCGGGAAAAAAGTCCTCCGCACTGATGTCTTCAACAAGATAGACATCGGACTGGTAAAAGACTTTACACCGGAAATCGTAGAGCTGGGCGAAAACGTCAGAGCGCTCTCGATAAGGTGGCCTCTTATAAGCGGAAAAGCATTAAAAAAAATACGCCTGACAGCCTGTTCTCAGGAAATCGTCGTAGGATTGATGGGAGTCACGCTTGTCAAAGAGTCCTGATCGGCAGGCAGATCAAGAGCTGGAAAGATTTTTACAGCAGCTCCAGATAAAGTTCCATGGGAATGACCCCGTTCTCCCTGGTAGCAGCGTTGGCCGCCGCCAGCGCTGCCGCCTTTCTCAGAGCAATGTCAGCCTCCTCCCCCGCCAGTTCGCTCATGCACAGGGAAGCCACCACCGTATCGCCGCATCCCACCGTATTGACCGCCCTGACCCGGGCCGCTTTCTGGTACAGTTCCTGCTCTCCGTCCAGACAGAGAAGCCCCTCCGCCCCCAGCGAGACCACTACCTTGCCCACGCCCCGGGCAACCAGCTTTCTGGCCTGGGCCTTTATTTCCTCCAGATCGGTAAGCTGCCGTCCTGCCAGATACTCCAGTTCTCTGAGGTTGGGCTTGACCATATCCGGCTTTGCCAGAATTCCCTGCCGCAGCAGTTCCCCCGACGCGTCCAGGCATACTTTCCGCCCTGCTTCATGGCATTCCTCAATCAGCCGGGCGTAAATGTCCACAGGCACGCCCTGCGGTATGCTGCCGGACAGCACCGCCATCCTGCAAAGTTCCAGGCATCCTGAAAACTGCTTTCGGAATGCCGCCAGCTCTTTCTCTGATATCGTCGGCCCCGGCTCCAGGATTTCCGTCACGCGTCCGTCCCCGGTCAGCACGTTCACGCTGGTCCTGGTTTCCCCCTTTATCCTGGTAAAATAAGTCTCCACCCCCAGTTTTTCCATTGCCTCCTCTATCAGCCTGCCGCCCGGCCCGCCCAGAAATCCCACCGCCGCCACAGGCATATGGAACTGCCGCAGGATTTTAGTCACATTGATGCCCTTGCCTCCCGCCACGCTGACGCTGTTCATGAGGCGGTTCACCTCGCCTGGCCGTAAGCTGTCTGTCTCGCAGTTCCTGTCCACCGCCGGATTCAAAGTCACTGTCAGGTACATCTGTCCCCTCCTCCATCAATCCCCTTTTTTTCCTTAAGAATAATACTGCATCACATACTGAATCTCCGTCTTTCCCCTGTAGGTGTTCTTCCCTAGCTGATATACCACGGAAAGGCTGAAATCCCCCCTGCCCTCATACAGGGCCGCCTCGCTTCCCGGGCCGTACTTTTCCTCCAGGAAAGTTGCGAACCGTTCCAGATTCCCGAAAAAGACCAGCCGCTTCTGCGCGCCGCTCTCGGTCTGCACCCGGTATCTGGCACAGGTTTTGTTGGCGCCCATTTTATAGCCCGACAGAAAGCGCAGATTCTTCTGGGCAAAGAGGGGCTTGGGGTTCCCCACCCCAAAGGGTTCCAGCAGCTCCAGTTCGTCCGCGATTTTTCCGTCCGCGTATTCCAGCGGCATGGGCACATCGATGTGTACTTTTGGGATAAAATCCTCCGGCCCCAGCCTGCAGTTTGCGTTCAGATCCCTCCGGAAATCTCCGATGTCCCCCTCCTTCATGGAAAGCCCCGCCGCCATGGCATGGCCGCCGAATTTGGTGAAATACTGCTTCACCTGAGTCATGGCCTCGTACATGTGGTATCCCTCCACGGAGCGCCCGGAGCCCTTTACACCCTCTTCCCCTCTGGTCAGGATGAAGACAGGATGGCAATACTTTTCCCGGATACGCCCGGCAATGATGCCTGCCAGGCTTTCGTGGACCTCCGGCAGAAATATCACCAGCACCTTATCCTGCTCCATATGATGCTCTAAGAGAAAGCTTTCCGCCTGCTCCACGCCCTGTAAAGTCAGGTTCTTCCGGCTGTCATTGAGTTCCTTCAGCTCCCTTGCCGCGCTCATGGCCTCGGTTTTGGTAGCGCTCTGCAGCAGCTCCAGCGCCCGCTTTGCCGTATCCAGCCTGCCGGTGGCGTTGAGGCAGGGGCCTATGACAAAGCCCAGATGATACGCGCTCAGCCGCTCCGGCTCGATGCCATTCACCTCTATCAAGGCTTTCAGGCCCTGGTTCCTGGTGTTCTTAAGGCGTCTCAGGCCCTCCTTGACCAGGATACGGTTCTCATTTTTCAGTTCCATCACATCGCAGACCGTGGACAGCGCCACAAATTCCAGCAGCTCCTCCATGGCCTCCCTCAGGTTCCCGTCTCCTGTCTTTTCCGCCAGCGCCGCTATCAGCTTATATGCCACCGTGCCGCCGCAGATGCCGGGAAAAGGGTATCTGCACTGCTCCTGCTTCGGATCGATCACCGCCAGCGCAGGCGGCAGCTGTTCCCGGCGGACGCCGTCCTGTTCCGTCACAAAGGGCACCTCGTGATGGTCCGTGACGATGACACGGATGCCGTAGGAATTAGCCAGCGCGATCTGCGGCGCGGCGGCAATCCCGTTATCACAGGTCACGATCATTCCGATGCCGTCCTGCCGTGCTATTTCTATCAGATTATCGTTCAGTCCGTAGCCGTCATGAATCCGGTGGGGAATGGCGGTGTCCACCTTTGCCCCCAGTATCCCAAGTCCTTTCGTCAGGATATAGGAGGCGCAGACGCCGTCCACGTCATAGTCCCCGATGACACGGATGCGGATGCCCTCATCTATGGCCGCGAGAATCTGCTCCACCGCCCGGTCCATGTCTTTCAGACGCCATGGGGAATAGCAGTCTTCCAGCTTACCGTACAGGAAACGCCGCACCTGGTCTTTTTCCGTAAGATCCCGGTTCCGCAGCACCCTCGCCACCACCGGGCTGATATGAAATTCCTCTGCCCATTCATTGAAATCCGCCTTTTTTGCCGCCACATACCATTTTTCCATGCCTGACCTCCCCGCTCTTTGAGATTTTCTCTGAAAATCGTGGTAAAGGCCGCATCTGATGCCCGCCATGGCAATCCGATACGGCCTTCCGTAAATGCCTCCGGGGAGACATCAGCTATATTTCTCTACGATTCTGTCCATCTGCTCTCTGGCTTTCTCCATATCGCTGACCAGCTTGAACTGGGTACGGCAGCGGTCGAGATTCTGATTCTCCCGGTGAATCTTGAAATAGGTATCCCCGCTTAAATAGTCCGTAAGGAAGCGCATGCCGCACTCAAAGGTCATCATCATCGCCCCCACCGGCAGCATCCTCTTCTCGTTCTCTGTCAAAAGCTCCCCGCACTCGCCCAGAAAGCCTTTGGTATAGCATTCAAACAGGCTGATTTCAAAATTGACCTTGCCCAGATCCGGCTCATCCTCCGCCGCGTAGGTAGCGCCGAAGCGGATGCTGTCGCCGAAATCATTGACAGAGAGCCCCGGCATCACGGTATCCAAATCCACCACGGCAAGAGGCCTGCCTGTCTTTTCGTCGAACAGTACATTGTTCAGCTTCGTATCGTTATGGGTGACCCGCAGGGGCAGTTCGCCGCTCTCCTGCATGTCTACCAGCATAGCCGCGAATTCCTTATGGGCGCGCACGAAAGCAATCTCCTCCGCCACGGATGCCGCCCTGCCGCAGGCATCCTTTTCCACCGCCGCCTCAAAGTCCAGAAAACGGGACTTGGTGTTATGGAAATTGGGGATGGACTCATACAGCTTATCCGCCGGGAAGTCCGCCAGAAGCTTCTGAAAATGCCCGAAAGCGCAGGCGCTCAAATAGAACTGTTCCGCGCTCTCACAGGTCTGCATGGTCATGGTTCCGTCTATGAACATATACACCCGCCAGCAGCCCTCCTCGTTCCGATACAGGGTCTTGCCGTCCCTGGTGAGGACTACGTTCATGGTCTCCCTCTGAGAATCCCCTCCCGCTTTGGAAATCTTCTCCCGCAGGAAATCCGTCACCAGAATGATATTGTCCATCAGCGCTTCCGCGTTTTTGAAGACAGATGTGTTGATGCGCTGCAATATGTAATATTTCTCCCCTGTCTGCGTCTTCACCAGAAAGGTATCGTTGATATGGCCGTCTCCGTGGCTCTCCGCGCTTACCGCCCTGCCGTCCAGCTGAAAGCGGTCCGCAATCTCCAGATATCGATTCATTGTCTTCTCTCCAAACCTTCCATTCATTTACATTTAGCTTTTAGTCTACCAATTGTTTCACGTTTCGTCAAGAAAAATTTGAAAGGCTTCACGGAGATTCCCCAAAACTTTTTTTATGGCCGGACATTGGCGCTCAGTCCGTTCATCCCATACACCTTAAGCCCCCGGGATACCTGATTTTCATCCAAAATATCCGAAATCCAGACACACCCCTCCCCAAGCATGATGCCCTGATAATTCACGAACATATTCCCGCAGGGCTCCGCCTGCAGCCCCTCCAGGAAAGCCGGATTCACGCTTTTTATGAAATCCGCCTCCAAAAAGGCCTCCTTATCCTGATATACCGCGCCGTCTATGGTAATCGGGAACTCAATCGCCCCGCAAAGTCCCTCGAAATCCCCCGCCAGGAGCTGCCGCTTCACCTTTCTGGCAAAGCTTTCCACCTCCCAGGCCGACTTGTCCGTAGCTACAGAGTAGATGCTTTCATAACTGTCAAGCCCCTCGTACACCTTTTCCATGCTGTCCGCATAGGAACGGAGATATTCCGACAAAGGCCTGTCCAGCGTAAAGTCTTTTGTCCCCTCTTCCTGAAAATAAGCCCGCACAGTCCGAAAAGAGGCATCTGCGCTCTGCCCCTGTACGCCGGCGTATTCCAAAAGGACCAGGATGTCCGTCCTGCCGTCCTCATTGTAATCCCGGAACGCCACCGAAAGCACCTGTTTAAACTGCTGTCCGTAAAATACATTATCTTCATTCTCACCGGGCAGCGAGAAGACTGATTTCCCTTCTTTCAAAAGCTCAAAGCGCACATCCCCAAAGCAGGCCTGACCCCTTCCGTCCTCCATGGCTCTTTCCGGCTCAAAAGGCGCAAATGTCACTTCGCCCCAGCCATCCAAGGCCGCTGTAAAAGACTGCTCCGAAATCTGTTTCCCGGCCAGGCTTTCCGGGGCCGCCTCCCCGCCGGAGGAGGCCCCGTCGGACTTTCCATTGGAAATGCCATTTCCAATGCCAATGCCATTTCCAATGGAGTAAATATTATCCGTAGTCAGATTCACGTAGGGAATCTGTATCTGCTCCGTCCCTTTCAGGTACTGGTCCCTCCACTGGTTGTATTCCGCGCCGTCCATGGGATTCACCAGCGCATAGTCCCCTTCCATGACATAGTATACCATGCCGTCTCCATCCACGTCCGCCTCCTCAGGAAAATGATTTCCGTCATAATCCTCCTCCCGATATCCCCTGCTCCACGCGTCCACCATGCCCACAGGCACATAGGCATCTGTCTCCGCGTCATACCGGCGCAGGCTGTAGGGCCAGAAGTCTCCGTCCGGGCCTCCGTCGCTGGCCATGCCCTGATTATGGGAAGCCTGCTCTTCGACTACTCCATTGTCATAAAAACTCAGATATGGGTATGCCGCAAGCTCTTCCCTTACGTCTCCCGCACTGCTGTCATAGTCGTAGACCATCGCCACCATCCCCGCCGTATAGGTGGCGGTATAGGAGATCAGCAGCTCCTGTCTGCCATCAAAATCAATATCATATACCGCGAACTGATTGTCGGCCATGTCATAGTCCCCCGACAAATCACCGCAGTACCCGGATCCCGGGAATTTTCCATCGAAATAGATATCCTCCAGAACCGTGATATACGCCTTGTACATGGCCTCTTCTTCCGGCGTCAGGGACAGCACCGGGGCATCTTCCCCGCCGCTTTCCTGTATCCCGGCAGGGCTCTCCTCTTTTTCCTCTGATGGCCGGGATTCCTGCTCCCCGTTCTCCTGCCCGTCGGACAGGGATGTGCGCATGTCCTCCAGCTTTGTCTCCCTGTCTCCATCGCTGCCGCAGCCTCCCAGCACGGCTGCTGCAAGGCACAGCGCCGCCCATTTACACAATGCTTTCTTCATATCTTCCTCTCGCCCGCCTAACGGGCCACAATCAACAACCCGCCGCCAACCGGAAAAATGCCCACGCATTGGGCATTCCTCCGCTTAGAGCTTGAAAATTCCTCCACGCTCAGTCCGGCCGTTCCTCATATGGGCCATACATGGCGCTCATCTCCCTGGTGGCTCCATTCAAATATATCTGATAGAAATTCCCCGATTCCGCCAGGATGTTCAGGATGCTATAGGTATCGTAGCCTATTCCTTCACCGATTCCCTCCACGCTGACCAGCTTCTCGCCCTCCGCCAGCGGGGCCCTCTCGAAATACCATTCCGCCAGTTCATGATCCGTCATCCCGTCCGGGTTCTCCGGCTTGTTCCACTGTATCACAGGGGAGAACCACACCGTCCGCTCCGTAGCCACGCCCATCTGTTTCACGCAGCTCTCGAACCCGGCATCCTCTCCATACACACGGTCATAGTATATCAAAGACGATTGTAATTCTTCCGGCGTGTTTGCGAAGCAAAAGTCTCCAAAGCGGGTTACCGTGAAGCACGCCTTGTCTATCTTCGTGCCGCTCCACTCGTACAGCTCCGTCAGCGCCTCCTTCGCCCAGTAGACGAACCGCTCCGTCAGCGCGCCGCCGTAGCGAGTGCCGTAATCCCATTCGTCCACCGCGGGCAGTGCATAATACGGCTCACAGTAGGTCAGGTCCAGCGTGGGGAAGACCGCGTCCGGGGACTGGTTCTCCTCCACGTACCGCACCATGTGCAGGATATTCGCCTCGTCAAAACGGTAATATTTCACAGAATGCTGCCCGTTGCCATCATCGGTAGCGCTCTTTATCAGCTGCGCCTCCGAATCCACCTCCACATTGGGAATCATATAGCCGGGCTCGAACCTTTCCCCCTGTGGATTCCACAGATAACAATAGTACGGAATATTGACAGTCCCCGTCCCGGCCTGCACACAGAAGTCCTGGTAGCCGTCGAAATTCAGATCCGCTACCACCACACTGCCGTCCGGCGCATCGGAATACATCTCTCTGTTCTCGTCTGCCAGAAACTTCTCCACCTCACGGGCCGGCAGGTCCTCCTCTGTGTACAGCGGTTTTGCGTACAGCGGTTCCCCCTCCAATGCATAATAGTACATCTGCCCGTTACCGTTCCGGATATCCTCCAGAGACCTTGTATACAAAACCCTCACATCCTCCGGCAGGATAGTCTGCAGCGTATCTTCCATCCTGTCATGGACCCAGTTCAGTTCAATCCGGTCAATCCGGTACTCGCCGTTTCCCGAAACCGCCTCGCCGACAATCTTCAGCGTGTATTCTCTCCCATCTCCCAAGTCGACGGGCCTGATGGCCGTACTCTCGGCAGGGCTGTCAAGAGAATTATCCGCAGAAAACGCATCTCCGGACTCTCCGGGTGCGCCATCCGTCTCCAGTTCCCTGCCGTCCACCTTTCCCGTGAAAGTAGCCGCCGTAAAGAATGCCGTCAGAACCATCACCAGCACCAGCGCTCCCGCCTGCCTTTTGGGCTCCCCCACGATGACCTGAAGTCTCTCCTTCAACAACTTCTTTCCGCTGGACATGGCAGTGGAAAGTTTCCACCCTCTCTGCCATACACTGCCCTGAGCGCTGAAATCCAGCAGGGCCCTGCCATAGCGAATCCGCTCTTCCTGGCCCAGAATCTCCAGCGTCCTCTCATCGCAGGCCAGTTCCCCGTCCTGCTCGGACAGGGCGGCCGCCATCCACACAAGGGGGTTGTACCAGTGGAGGCAGAGGCATGCCGCACGTACCACCACCCACAGATTATCGTGATGGCGATAATGAATGTTCTCATGGCAGAGCACATACCGCAGGGCAGCCGATTCCTGCGCTGCTTCTCTGCTCAGATATACCGCCGGATGTATCAGACCGAACATGCAGGGGCTGTCCACCACCGCGGAGACATAGACGGGAAGCCTGCTCCCTGTTTCCGCTCCGTACCGTTTCCGCGACCTGCGCACCCTTTTCCGGTACTTTCCGTTCAGCCAAAATGTGCCGCCCACGGACAGAAGCACTCCCAAAAACCAGATATGCCAAAGCACAGAATGCCCGGCAAACGCTGTCCCGCATGCCGACAGAAATTCCCTGCCCCTGCCTCCTCCCGCTGCGCGCTCCTCCCCGGGCTTCCTCCCGGCGCTCCGGTTGTCAGCCGCAGCAGACAGACCCTGTGTCAGAGGTTTCTGCCCATTGACGTCTGCGGTTCCTGACAGCAGCTCCGCCTCCGCTTTATGGTCTTTTCCGCCCGCTGCCACGCCTGTTTCCTCCGGCATGCCCATTCCCTGTGCCGACATGCCTGACTGCTCTGCCACCATGCCCGACTTCTCTGCTGCCATGCCCGTCATTTCCACAGGTCCGCTGACCGAAGATTCCTCTGCGTAAAGTCCGGACGCGACATCATTTCGTCCTGTCCGCTCCGCCTCCGGGTCAGCCTCCGTCTCCTGACTGTCCTCACTCCCCGCAAACTCAAAAAGATTCATTACGCTCAGACTGCTCTCCGAAAAGGACACCGGCACAAGCAGCCGCACCGCCACCACCAGCCACAGAGCATACCATACCCTCATGGCCAGCCTCTTCCGAAAGAAATAACGCAGAACAATGAGCAGCACAATCAATACACTTGAAGAAATAATCCACTCACCCATTCCGCTCTTCCTCTGCCTTATCCAAAATCTCCCTCAACTCCAAAAGCTCCTCGGCCGTCAGCCTCTGCTTTTTGATGAAGCTGCTCACCAGCATGCTGGCGCTGCCGTGGTAGACCCTTTTCAGGAAATTGTCCGTCTCCTTCTTCACGGCGGTCTCCCGCTCAATCAATGGCACATAGACCCTCATCCGCCCATTGTCCTCGCAGGCGATTATCCCTTTTTCCGTCATCCGCTTCAGCATGGTCAGCGTAGTGCTTCTGCTCCAGCCCACCCGGCCCGCCATGTCCGCCACGATTCTGCTGCCCGCTTTCGGGGATTCCTCCCACAGACTCTCCATGATATTCCATTCCGCTTCGCTTAACGCTTTCATGCAATCCACTTTCCTTTCGGAGGATTTCCGCTTTCTCTTCCGAAAACTTCTCCAGCTCTGTTGTCTACATTGTAAACATATGGTAACACAGTCTGTCTACATTGTCAACAGTGTTCCTTAAAAACAGAACCGGCGTTATGCAGTCAGGTTACTCGGAAATTTTAACTGTTAAGCAATATAAAATACCGCCGCAGCCATAAATCCCATCCGGATTTACTGCTGCGGCGGCATCTTTCATGTTTTCCCTCATCAGTCATTTGGCCTCTGATAGAACCGGCCTGACAGGCTTTCCGTACGGATCATGTTCACGAAAGCCGCGGGATCCGTCTCCCGCACGCGGTTCAGCACTTTGCGCACCTCGTCCCGGCCCACCACGGAGTAGAGGATATTGCACTCCTGCTTCATGTAGCAGCCCTCCCCCTTGATCAGTGTGGCATCATGGTTGGTCATCTCCTTGATCACCTTATAGACTTCGTCCGGCTTCTTTGTCACGATCAGCAAGGTCTGCTTCTGATACCGCCTGTGCAGCGCGTGCAGGACCTGGGTGGAAGTGAACTGGAAAATAATGGAATACAGCGCCTTGTCCCATCCGAACAGGGCACCTGCGATTCCCAGTATCACTACATTTCCGGCAAAGATGTAATTCCAGGAATCGATGTCCATTTTCTCCGACAGAAAAATCGCGATGAAATCCGTACCGCCCGCCGTAGCTCCTGCCATCAGGCAGATAATCATGGCAATCGCGTTGAACAGACCGCCGAACACGGACACCAGCAGCATATCCGTGGTCACCGCGTAGCTGGGAATCATATCCGTGATGAGACCCGATACCACGATCATCAGACAGGAATACATGGTGAATTTCTTGCCTATGAATTTAAAGCTAACCACGATAGGGATTGCGTTCAGCGTGAGATTGATCACAGTGAACGGCGGCTCGAAATCCCACAGCAGCTCGCAGATTTCCTGTATGAGCCTCGTCAGGCCCGTAAAGCCGCCGGGAATCAGGCCTCCTGTACGCACGAACGTCTTTAAGTTGACGGCCATGAGCACAGATGCCACCAGAATCATGGCTGTCCGCTTTGCGGTATCCAACATCGCATTTTCCACTTTTGTCTTCATTTCTTTTCTTTCTTCCTCCTAGCTTCCTTTGTGGATATTCATTCCACGTTTCCTTACAGTGTCTCAGAGCCTCTCGCCGGAACCGCCCGCGCCATCCCTGTCCGTTTGCTCCCGCTCCGCTTCCTCTGGCTCCGCGGAGCGCTTTTTTCGTCTCCCCATTGCCGTGACCGCGCCAAAAACCGCGATGCTCACCATGCTCACCGCAATTCCCGCTCCAGAGCCCTGGGGGACATATTTCATCTCAAACCGATACTCGCCCGGTTCCAAATCAAATGCCATGAGACAGCCGCCGAACAACTCTCCCTCTGTCTCCTGCCCGTTCACAAGCACCTGCCAGCCAGCCTCATAGGGCACGGAGAGAATCAGCCGTCCCTCTTTCTCCATGGCAATACTGCCTGTCAGGAAATCGCTCTCCCATGTGACCTGTTCCATATGCTGCTCTGAAAGCACTTCCAGCGCTTCTGTCAGCACCTCCTGATCCATCCGAAAGATATCTGCCTGAATTTTCGGATCCTCATCTTCCTCATCTCCATTGGTCAGGGTAATTGTCTGTTCTTTTTCCAGATATCCCAGGTAGAGGACAGAGCCCTTTTTCAGGTCGTTGAATTCCTCTTCCCCCGTACTGCCTCCGATACAGTCCACCTTTCTCGTTCCATAAGCAGTGAGAATAGCATAGTAATACCCTCCCTCCCGTGCCGTAAATTCCACATTATCTCCGCGCTCCTCACTCTCTGCCCGTTCAAACAATGTCCCCTCTATTCCCAAATCTTCCACCATGCGGTTCTGCAGCCTGATTCCGTCATACTCATACCCCTCCGGCAGGTCAAAGCCCACGGGGGCCACATAGCCAAAAGGCAGCGCGGCATTGCACTGATAAAGGAAGATGTCCCCGCTGTGTGTGAGCAGGCTGTAAAGACCGTTCTCATAATCCGCCGACTCTCCGAACATATATCGCACGTTCAGCATGGCGGAGGTGAGCGCCGTGGCTCCGTCAAAGCCGTAATACACCTTGCTGTGGCGCATCCCCAGTCTTTTGTACATGTCCATCACGCCGGAGTTCAGCGTGGAGGAGAACACGCTGGCGGTGGGATAGCCGGTCAGGGTTCCGTCATTTTTCGTCTTCCTGGTGAACTTCTCCAGACGGTAGAAGCCCTCTTCCCGCTTCAGCGTCTCTTCGTACAGCGCCTTATAATCTTCCTGCTGCTCCAGATAAGCGCTGCGGCTCACCGTGCCGATGCTGGTGGCGTACGTGTTGATCGCGCACTCCGCTACCACCACCGTCAGGGCCATGACCGCCAGCCCTCTGTGCAGCGTTTCATCCTTTTTGGTCCGGTACAGATACAGGAGCACCGCGTAAATGCTGACAAACACAAATGTCAGCAGCTTTACCCCCAGTTCGAAATCCTCATGGTCGATGAACTTTTCACAGAACAGGAAAAATCCCACCGCCCATAAATAGCCGTAAAGAATCTGCTGTCCGTCCATCTCCTTCACATGCCTCCAGGCGTCATAGCACATGGTCAGCACGAGAAAAATGTAGATAAAAGACTGCCTGGCCGGCAGGGAATCCGGATAGTTCAGCCCATGCCAGAGAAAATCCAGGATATTCGTGCCAAAGCCGAGCAGCAGGAAGCCTGCCAGCCCCATGCGGCAGAACTTCTCCCGGATGGAGAGATGCCTGTTCATCAGATACATAGGGACAAACATCAACACCGCGCTCCCGCAGTAGATATTGGGCCAGTGGTCCAGCCCCCGCTCCGCGTAGACGCACATACAGTGCCTGGCCAGCATGTCCAGCACGGAAAAATAGGACTCTATCTTCTCCGGAAAATCCATATCCCCGAAATCCGTCTGCAGAATGGCGCACACCTCCGGAATCAGCAGAACCGCCGCCATCCCTCCCGCCAGGAGGGAATACAGGGCGAAACGCGGGATGTCTTTTTTCCCTATGTCGCTGAGCTTCCTCCGCTCCGTCACCAGAAGCATCAAAAAATACAGCACAAGGAAGATGCAGATCATGATGGAGATATAATAATTGGTATAAATAGACAGGGCCAGCATGACGCAGTACAACCCGCAGCGCCCCTGTTTCACCAGACGCTCCAGGCCCAGAACAATCAAGGGCAGCAGCACCACACAGTCCACCCACATGATATTGTAGTTGTAAGCCGCCATGAAGCCGGACAGTGCGTAAAAGCAGGAAAAAAACAACGCTCCACCGTCTTTTCCTCCGGAACGGCTTTGAAGATAAATACAGGAGGTCAGCCCCGCCAGCCCAATCTTGAACACAATCAGATAGCTCATAAATTCCATCAGATGGCTTTCCGGAACCAGCAGGGAAAATATATGAAAGGGGCTTGCCAGGTAATATACAAAAAGCGCCAGAAAATTGGATCCTATCCCCACATTGAAAGAAAAGCTTAAATTTTCCCCTCCCCTTATCTTGTGGAGCAGCTCACTGAAAAAAGGCATGTATTGGTGGTACATATCGGAAAACAGGAAACTCCTGTCCCCAAAGGGATAGATCCGATTGACCACGAATAATGCCAGCATAATAACAGAAGGAATCAGCATTGAAAGAACCATTGCTGCTTTCTGCCAATCTCTTTTTAGTTTTATTTCTTTATTCCTCATCACCGTCAGTTACCACGGCCGGCCCTCAGGCCGGCAGATGCCTCCCTCAGCCGCAGGAATGGATTTTGAAGCGCGCGGCTGATGCCAACGTCATTATAGCTCAATCATACAGAAATGTCTACTTTCTTTTCATACTTTTCATTATCCGTTTTATGATTGTATCTTATACGCTAAAGGCATATAATAGAATCAAAGAACGATTCTATTATCAAAGTGCTATAATAGAATCAAAGAACGATTCTATTATCAAAGTGCTATAATAGAATCAAGATAAAATCATACAGACTTGGAGAGGCGGGAAAAATCCATGAAAATAGCTATCGCAGGAAAAGCGGAAAAAACCGGGAATTATGTCAGATATGTGACCGCTTTCGGCGCGGAGTCCGTCGTGGCTTTGCGGCCAGAGGAGATAGCTGGCTGCCACGGGCTGCTGCTTCCGGGAGGCGGCGACATCACACCGGCTTTTTATGGGGAACAGAACCGCGGCTCTGCGGACATCGACACGGAACTGGACATTCTGCAGCTGCAGGCTTTTGATCTGGCCGTGAAAAAAGGGCTTCCGGTGCTCGGCATCTGCAAGGGACTGCAGGTCATCAATGTAGCCTTAAAAGGCACCCTGATACAGAATCTGGAACCTCCTGTGGGAGAACGGCATCGATATGACGGGGAAGACAAGTATCACAAATCCGTAATCAGCAAGGCCACATGGCTGCACAGGCTCTATGGCGGCGAGACAATCGTAAACAGCGCGCACCACCAGGCCATTGACAGGCTGGGAAAGGGTCTTTCTGTAGTTTCCCGCTGCCCTCTGGACGACTGCATCGAAGCCGTCGCCCATGAGAGCCTGCCCATTATCGGCGTCCAGTGGCATCCGGAACGGATTGACTTTGAGAAATCCCGCACGGACGGAGGGAAAGTTCTTAAATATTTTTTAGAACTGATACATATGACAGGGCACAAAATCCTTTAATCAACAGCATACTTCCCCCTGCCGCTTTACAATGCAAGCGGCATCTGTCCCATGATTTTCACATATTCCTCCGACTTGTCGCGCATGACGCAAAGTCCTCTGTCCAGCTCCTCCAGTGGAAATCTATGGGAAATCAGCCGGCTTATGTCTATGCGCTTCTGTGAAAACAGCTCCAGCGCATAGTGCCAGTCGTCTGCCCGGTGGTGTGTAAAGGAAGAATTCCATGTGCCCCTGACCGTCAGCTGGTTGCGCAGTATCTTCCAATAGACATCCTTTCCCAAAACCATGTCGGAAGCCGGATTCCCCACCAGGCAGATTCTTCCTGACGGAGCGGCACTGTCCACAGCCTGCGTCATTGTCTCGTTTCTCCCTACACATTCAAAGACCACATCCGCGCCATGCCCCCGGGTCTGCTCCATTATCCATTTGCCGGCATCCTGTATGCGGCTGTCGCAGTAATCAGCCTCAGGCAACCCTAATTCACAGGCTTTACTTTTCTGCAGCTCCTTGTTCCCGACGACCAGGATTCTCTTGATGGACTGCAGTCCTGCCGCCCTTCGGGGCTCGGGCTCTGCGCCGGTTCCGCTTTCCCGGCCTGCCGGAACACTGCCCTGCTGTACCGGCACTGCGTCAAATTTCCTTCCGCCCCTGCCCTCTTCCAACAGCAGAGCCAGCAATAAAAGCCCTATTGTCCCCAGCCCAAATACTACTGCCGCCTCTTCCTCATTGTTGCCTGGTGCCCCTGGAACTCCTGCCGGCAGCACCCGCCTCACGGCATGGACTGCCACCGCCATAGGCTCCAGCATAGCTGCCTCTTCAAAGGATACATTGTCTGGCAGTTCTATCAGGTTCTCTGCAGGCACAGCCACATACTCCGCAAAGCCCCCGTCCCTGCGGGAGCCCAGATAACCGTAATTCCGGCACATTTCATACTGTCCCTTTATACAAGGCCCGCAGACCCCGCAGGGAATCAGCGGGAACACGCCTACCCGCTTCCCCAGCCAGGCGGAATCCGTCTCTTTCCCCACAGACTCCACCACGCCGGAGAATTCATGCCCCGGAATCAGCGGATGCCTGTGAGCCCCCGTCCGGTAAATCCTTGGGATATCTGAACCGCAGATGCCCGCAGCCTTTACCGCCACAAGCGCCTGGCCGCTTTCCAGGGCGGGCAGCTCCACTGTTTCCAGCCGTATCTCATTTATGCCGTGCAAGACCCATGCTTTCATCTTTTCATGACTCCTCTCTGGATATCCTGTTGTGTTTACTTCTGTCTGCCGCCGACTGACATTCTATATGCAGACCGCATTTCTTTTTGTGCCTGGTTGTTCCGTGGCTGCCATAGATTTGATGCCGTTTCAATGCCTGGTACAGCGTTTTGCAATCACCTTTTCAGGCAAATATATGGTGTACCCGAATCCGTGAAGTCCAAGTTGGTATGATTACCTTTAAACCCATATTTTACAAGATTTTCGCGGGTTAGAGCCCCCCACAATACCGCACAAATTCAAAATTTTAAGCCTATTTAGCAATCCAGCTTCACGGATTCAGGGGTGTAGATATAGTAAACGACTTTAACATCTTTACTTTGGCATAATATGTTGATTGCCGTTATTAATGGAGGTTTCAGGCTATACTCGGTGCAGAAAATAATGTCGTTTACTATACATTTGGCCCAGGGCAGGGAGATATGCTCGTGGGCGCAGGTATTTGCCGCTTTTTGTCTTACATGGCAGATGCGCTCACTGGTTATGCATTTTCTTCGGCGGATTTTTCACGGCTCTGCCCACGCCGGCGATTATCCTGCGGAACCGCTCCAGGTCTTCCTTAGTGGTTATCTTGAAGTTGCCCTCGTCCCCCGGTATCATGACGATGTCCATCCCGTCCATGATTGCCGGTTCCGTGGAGCCGTTGATGCGCAGGATTGCGTCCGGAAGCAATCGTCTGTTCGCATCCATGTATCTTCCCAGCAGGAACACCTCCGGCGCCTGTCCCCCGAAGATAGTGCTCCTGTCCAACAGGGACGTGATTGAACGGCCATCCTCGCTGCAGTAGACCGTATCCTTCATGGGAAGCACCGGGAGGACGCCGTCATGCCCTCTCACGGCCTCCAGGCAGTCCGAAATCAGTTCAGCCGAAAGCAGCGGCCGCGCCGCATCGTGAATCAGTACATAGTCCGTATCCGCCGCGTATTCTGCTATATCTTCCAGACCATGCAGGATGGAAAGCTGCCTGTTCCTGCCAGCCTGTGAGAAGCCCTTGAATTTCCTTCCCTTGTCCGCCGCTTCCAGCCACCCGGCAATCTGAGGCCGCCAGCAAGGCTCGGCCACGATTTGGATGGCGTCTATGCCGGCATGGAGGGACAATGTCTCCAGGCAATAGGAAAGCACAGGCCTGCCGCCCTCCTCCAGATATTGTTTCGGAATCTCCGTGCCCAGCCTGGCACCTGTGCCGCCGGACAGAATCAACGCAATGTTCATAGGTTCCTTTCCCCTCGTCCAATCAGACATTTCTTTCCTTCAAAGGCAAGGCCGTATTTCCGGATGTTCTCCCGGAGGATGCCGGATGCCAGCAATTCCGCTTCATACTGCTTTTCCTCTATCTGGGCCAGCGCTCTGGCCACCGTGTCCTCCAGCGTCTTTTCCCCGTCATCTTTGTCAAAGACCTTGAATTCGAACAGGAACGCCTTTTCCTCTTTGTCAAAAGGTTCTATTATGACATCATACCTGCCGTATCCACTCTCACGGTTCGACCTTACCTGGTAGCTGTCCGCCAGATCTACCACCAGCCCCAGCACGAAACCATGGAAGAAACGTTCCGGCTCAGCCTCCTGGGACGGCTTTTTTCCGCCGTCAAAGGAACTGAAGGTATTCAGCGCCACCTTGTTCATGAAAGTGTTCATCCGCTTCACATCGTCCCTCAGCAGGGCTTTGATGAACTCATTGTATTCCGCTGCGGTACTTTCGAACCATCCCTCTACCATTCCGGCGAACATGCTCTCTATCTCCATATTCGTCAGCCGCAGGGTGTAGATTTTCTTCTGGAGCCGCCCCCGCCTTCCCACCTTTTCCACCCGCAGATATCCTGTGGCAAGCAGCAGGCTCCAGACAGCGTTTTCATTCTGTGCAAGCTGGTCGAAGACAATCTGTTCGTCAATCTCCGTATCAAAGCTTCTACCCTGCAGCAGCTGTTCCATAATCTTTTTCATGCCGGCCGAGCCCTGCTTTATCAAAGAATTCACGAGCCCATTCCCGCTGCTTTCCGCCCAGTATGCGCCGTATTCTCCCTTTTGTTTCATGAAATTGATAATAGACCAGGGATTGTAGATATCCCTGACGCTCCCGAAGGTAAAGCCGTCATACCATTCCTTTACCCCCTGCTTCTCCGTCCCCAGTCCCACATTGTCCAGCGCCTGGAAGACCTCTTCCTCCGTAAAGCCAAAATGGGCCGCATACGCTTCGGAAGTAGTAGTCACCACCTCCAGGTTGTTCAAATCAGAGAAAATAGATTCTTTCGAAATCCGTGTGATTCCGGTAATGAGCCCCCGCAGCAGATAGGGATTGGTCTTGAACGTGGCATTGAAGAAACTCCTGAAAAAACGCACAGCCTCATCCCAGTATCCAGACAGCCAGGCCTCCTGCATAGGGGTGTCATACTCGTCCAGGAGGATGAGAACCTTTCTGCCATAATAGCGGCTCAGGTAGAATGACAGGTTATAGATCGCATCCACTGCCACTTTTCCGTCCATGCCCGGCTTCACGCTGTTGAAGTATTCCTTTTCATTTTCGCTTAGGCAATCCCCTTCCAGTAAAACTAAGTTTTTCTGATAAGCATGGAACAGGATGCTTGATATGGCATATTCCATATCTTCATAGTTCGTTGCCTTGATCTTCGCAAGGCTGAGAAAGATGATGGGCCAGGTTCCCTGCAGTTCCCGGAAGCGTTCCTCCTTCCATATGGAAAGCCCCTCAAAGAGATCCGCCCTGTGGGCATACTGGTTCGAGAAGAAGCATTCTGTCATGCTCAGATTCAATGTCTTGCCAAAACGGCGGGGGCGGGTAATCAGCGTCACGCTGTCCTCATTATCCCACCACTACCTGATGAAGTCCGTCTTGTCCACATAGAAAATATTTCTGGTTCTGACTGTCTCAAAGTCCTGCAGGCCGATTGCCACTTTTCCTGTCATGTACCTTCCTCCACATTGTCCGTGGCAGCGTCTGTGCGTCTGCCGCTATTGCGGGAAATTGGTGTCCTTCACTTTCCTTTTCTACATTATACACCTTATTGGGAGGTTTGATAATGGGTAAAATGAAAAATCCTGATGTCAGGTCTCGGGGCATGTGTCCGGGCTTGTATCAGGATTTGGGGGCAGTATTGGTTTTGATGCTTTTATCGGTGGCATGTTTGCTGCGGTTAGGTGTTTCTTTTTGGTTGTTTCTTTTTGGGTCTTTGTTTTCGGGTCTTTGTTTTCTTTTTTGGGATTTCCTTTATGGGACTTCTATTGTCCCTCTTTTGGATATGGAGGATTTAAAATTTCAGCGCCCTTATGTCCGCCAGGGTCTCTCCATAGGGCTTGTCTTTTCCGAAGAGGAGCGTGGTGCCAAGGACGAAGCCCTTCACGCCCTTGGGGGCGTATTCTATAATCTTGTCCGCGCTGCAGGCGCCGTCCCAGTAGAGTTCGAAGTCCATGTCGTCTTTCAGGGAGAGGAGCTTGGTGATTTTCTTGCCCACGTAGGGCAGGTACATCTGGCCTGCGTTGCCGGGGTTCACGGACATGACCAGGACTTTTTTGACGATGCGCAGCATCTCCATGACGGTCTCCACGGAGGTGCCGGGGTTGATGGCGATGCCGGGAATCATTCCGGCGTTGATGATGGCCTGGAGGGTGGTGGAGGGGTGGTACTCCGCCTCCGGGTGGATGTAGACCGTGTCGCCCTTCCGCAGATGCTCCAGGAAGATGCCGATGCGGTTGTTGGGGTGCTCTATCACCAGGTGCACGTCCAGGGGCTTCGCCGTGGCGGAGGCTATGTAGCGCATGTCGTTCAAGGACATGGCGAAGTTGGGGACGTAGCGGCCGTCCATGATGTCTATGTGGAAGGAGTCGATGCCGGCTTCTTCCAGGTTTTTTACTTCTTGCTCCAGATGGCCGTAGTCGGCGCACATCATGGAGGCTGTAAGTTCAAATTTCATGTTTATACCTCATAGCTTTGTATAGATTTTGATTTTATAAAAATGATATACATCTTCATGTTTCCCTTTTAATCTGCGGCATCTTAAATTCATCCCTGTTCAGATTCACCGCCACGGCCATGTCTCCATGTCTTCCCAATGATTGGAGGAGATATCCAGCGTCGCTCCCTGCTCCGATATGTCCAGGCGGAAGTCTTTCAGATTGAACCTGTCATAATTCCCCACAATCGAATAATAGAGCTTCGCCCAGTCATACCGGACATCCCCATAAAAACTGCTGAACGGTGTATCCTGTAACTTGCTCTTGTCTGTGAACAGGAAAAAGCCTGCGACGCCGTTTTCACAGGATGGCTCCTCTTTGAATCCTCCGTCCCTATAAGACCAACGACAGGGAAATGCAGCGGATATTCCTATGTAATCATTCTGCGGGCATTTCATGACATCTGCTTTTGTAGAAACGTCCGCACATGGCGCTTGCTTATCGGAATCCTCTGTCGGCACTTCCCTGTCCTCATACTCTTTGGGCAGCCGGAACTCTTCTGGCAGAATCAGATCCGACCATATCAGCATGAAAGGCTGCCTGTCCGGAATCAGCGAAAGGGCCTGCCTGATTCCCGCACAGGTTCCTGTCCCTTCCGCATCCACGATCTGGTATTTCACATCCGCAAAGGCCGCCAAGTATTCGCGGAGCACTTCCTTCTGATAATCTGCAATAATGATGAAACGTCTGTCCGGATACTTCCGGAACAGATGGAACAGCATGGGCAGATTCTCTACCGGAAGCAATGCTTTCGGCTTGTTCTGTGTCAGATGCCCCAGTCTTGTGCCTTTCCCTCCGGCCTGAACTATGATGTATTCCACGGTTTTTCCTCCCTTAAAAAATACAGAAATTATTTCCGGCAACGAAAAAATCCTGATATAAGTTTTCTGCTTACGCATTCCATACTTATATCAGGACTTTCATGCAATATTCCATTAGACGCCCATGCCCTTATAGCCGGCGCTTCTGCCAGGTCATTCCTCCTGGGCGAATTTCTCATAGTACATCTGCGCCCGCTCTTTGGACAATTCGAAATGCCGCTGCAGCTTCTCGATGATGCGCTCCGCCGGAGTGCGCTCTTCCAGATTGTCTCTGATCATCGCACGTATCCCATCTTCCCTTCCATCTTCCCAGACACACTGCCCTAAGCTGAACATACCGTTCGTCTCCTTCCATAACTCCTCGTTCGCCGAAAAATCGATATACTCTGAAACCGTATCCATGAAATCTTCCTCATGGGGATACATAATGGCATTCAGGAACCGCAGAAGCCAGTCCCCTTCGCTTCCCTCATCCCTATTATACACCTTATCGCCCAATCTGATAATGACCAACTTTATCAAATCGTAATCTTTCTTATTGACCGTACAGTCCCCTATGTTCTTCGTATTGGCGATTCCATAGAAAGACACGCTGTACTGCTCCGGCTTCGGTATATCGTCCCTACAGATCCAGATGCTGTAGCATTTCTCCAATCCTCCATAGTCTGTCTGCTCCGTCACCAAGGAAAACTGCGCAGACAGGCTCCTGGCCAGGTAGTACAGCCCCCGCTTCTCGATGGGGTAACCGGGCCTGTAGGTCTTCTGGGGCTCGATGTCTATGTGCAGGTCAACCCGCATGCTGTCGCCCGGCAGCATTCCCTCTTCGGAAAGCACCGGATTCTTCGCCCGGAACAGCAAGTCGAAGAAAGACACTTTCTCGTTCAGCTGCGCGAACTCCGCATTGTCGCCCCGCAACTGGGCGTTGGTCCGGCCGGCCGATACCTCCTTCGCCTCTTCCATGGAATCGTCCTCGATGAAGCCCATGATTTCTTCCATGCTGTATCCTTCATATTCCTCTACCGTGCCTTTCAGGATGATTGAAACCACTTCTTTCCTGTGCAGCAATGCTTTGCACTCTGCATCCAGTCCTGTCGTATCTGCCGTAAGCTGCATGGCGCTGAGCGTACCCATGCTCCCCTGCATCCTGTCCATTTGACGCCTTTCTTTTCAGATTTGGTTCTCCCTGTGGATGAATGATTGATGGTTCTGTTGATTTCCGGAAATCGCCAGCTGATATTTGGATATCAAGATTTGCTGTAGAATTTCTACGCTTTTTATAATAGATATATCTGGGTTCTATTATACGTTATGGGCAAGGGGCTGTCAAGCTGGGATTTCAACAGTAACCTCGGGTCATGTGTCCGGGCTTGTATCAGGATTTTGGGGGCAGTATTGGTTTTGATGCTTTTATCGGCGGCATGTTTGCTGCGGTTAGGCGCTTCTTTTTGGTTGTTTCTTTTTGGGTTCTCAATTTTGAATCTTTGATTTCCTTTTTGGGATTTCTTTTATAGGATTTCTATTATCCCTCTTTTGGATATGGAGGATTTAAAACTTCAGCGCCCTAATGTCCGCCAGGGTCTCTCCATAGGGCTTGTCCTTTCCGAAGAGGAGCGTGGTGCCAAGGACGAAGCCCTTCACGCCCTTGGGGGCGTATTCTATAATCTTGTCCGCGCTGCAGGCGCCGTCCCAGTAGAGCTCGAAGTCCATGTCCTCCTTCAGGGAGAGGAGCTTGGTGAATTTCTTGCCCACGTAGGGCAGGTACATCTGGCCTGCGTTGCCAGGGTTCACGGACATGACCAGGACTTTTTTGACGATGCGCAGCATCTCCATGACGGTCTCTACGGAGGTGCCGGGGTTGATGGCGATGCCGGGTATCATTCCGGCGTTGATGATGGCCTGGAGGGTGGTGGAGGGGTGGTATTCCGCCTCCGGGTGGATGTAGACTGTGTCGCCTTTCCGCAGATGCTCCAGGAAGATGCCGATGCGGTTGTTGGGGTGCTCTATCATCAGGTGCACGTCCAGAGGCTTTGACGTGGCGGAGGCGATGTAGCGCATGTCGTTCAAGGACATGGCGAAGTTGGGGACGTAGCGGCCGTCCATGATGTCGATGTGGAAGGAGTCGATGCCGGCTTCTTCTAAGCTTTTTACTTCCCGCTCCAGGTGGCCGTAGTCGGCGCACATCATGGAGGCTGTCAACTCGAACTGCATAAATCTCTCCTTTTCGAAGATATGAGGAACCGTCTACAGATAACCGTTATTACTACTGCAACTTTATAGCAGTTTTTATTATTTTCCGACAATTCCTAATCAATCTTGTGCCTTGATATCTGCTCCTTGGTAAGCCCTGCCTGCCGAAAATACCCGGAAGCTTAGCATTTATCAGGGCTCATGGGCTCTAATAAGCCGGAAAGCCACGGAACTATATACACTATCCCTTTGGCTTGTCTCATATGCTTGCCTGGTATGTATTTCATCCTCTCAAGCCCAGCCCTTCCGGCTCTCCTCATCCCGGCTGGAAGAAGCGGCGACGTCCCGTGCCCCCGGCTTTCAGTCCAGGAAATTCTTGTCTGAGTATACCATGTTATATCTATCCCTGTTCTTCTCAAAGAAAAAGGAAATCAGGCGCTCCGAAAGGAAGCCGGGATAACGGTTCCCATAGCTGTCATCCTTAGTTCCACTATGCCCCGCTACCGCGAACAGGATAGGAAAAAGCCATCCACATAGCTCGTCCAGCACTTCCCTGCGCATAATGAACATATTACAGGGCGAATACAGATTCGTCCTGAAGAAATCCTCTGCCTCCTGCGCTTCCTTTCCATCCCGTCCTTTCAAGTACGCCATCATATAATCCCAGTCCTCAGGATCATGGCGCTTCCTGAAATTATCTCTAAGATTAGGAACCACATGCAGCGGAACCGGCAGGATGACATCCACTCCGTTTACCATCATCCGCTCCAGCCAGTCCGGCGGCAGAATAAAATGCCTGCGGTAATGCACCAACCCCACAATATCCTCTTTGGCATTCTTCCAAATCCAGTAAAGGGCTGTCAGTTCGCAGAACTGTCGGTTTCTGACAGAAATATTATCTCCTGTATCATCTGTCAAAATTCCAGAGGCAATTCTCTCTTCCGTCAGGGCCGCTCCTACCTGTATTTCTTTTTCATAAGGAGCCAATATGTATTTACTATGCAGACGACAATCCGATATCGCCCTTGCTACATATATGGCGGCTTCTATTTCCGCCAATCCCCCTAATCGGTCAATCTTTGGAAACTCAAGCCCTTTTGCAGAAAAGTACTTTTGCAGATAGTTGTTTCGAAGGTCTTTATCCAGTTCATATGTCACAGGAATGACCGTCCTGACCCCCATTCCCTCCAATTTTCTTCGGATACCTTCGTGGTAGATTCCTCGTGTTGCTATGTATACCGGATATTCTGTGTGGATATATGTCTCTGTATCCCACTTGATAACCGCCGTATCCCCTATCTGTTCAGGGTTCTTATCCATATCGTCATACAAAAAGGCCTCTATAGACACATCCTGATACAGATATTCCAGGTATGCCGCCAATGTCTGCGCCCTGGAATGGGCACCAAAAATATATATCTTTCTCTCACTCATGCTTTTGCCGATTTCCCACTCATTGAATCAATTTCCATCATATAGCTCTGTCAATTTGCCAGCCGCTGTCCTTAAATCATATCCCTGTTCCTGCAGCTTCCTGCCATATAGCTCCCTCGCGTCATTTGCCTCAATATCTGTCAGGGCTTTCTGCCATATGCCTTCTTCCAAAGGCAATAACATCGCCTGATCCGTCAACAAGATTTCTTCTGATACGGCATCTGATATCAGGCATTTTAATCCAGCTGCCTGTGCCTCGATTGCAGAGATTGGCAGACCTTCGAATCTGGAGGGCAGACAGAACACATCCATTGCTTGCAGGTATTCTTCCACGTCTTCCTGCCATCCCATAAATAACACCTCTGCTTCCATATGAAGTTCCTTGGCCAATTCCTTTAGCTGAAGTTCCGCTATGCCTTCCCCCATCAATATAAGGAACAGTTTTGCATTCTGCTGACGCGCTGCTGAAAATGTTCTAATCAGAAATTCCTGATTCTTCTGGTAACAATAGCGTCCGACATTCCCGATTATAATCCTATCATCCAGTCCCAGCTCCCTGCGTTTTTTTAGTCTGATTTCTGGCCGAAAACGATATCGCTCTACGTCAATGGCATTCGGCAATATGTGGATTTTTTCTCTAGGTATCTGTGCGCCAAAAAGCCAGTCCCCTGCCAGTCGCGAGCAGGCGCACACATCCGTCGCATACCGTAAAGTGAACCTCTCTTTATATTTTTCATGCTCCGCCAATCTTTCTGCCCGCTCCAAGTTGTCTGTCACGTCAATCCCTGTGCTATGCGAATGTACAATGACCTTCTTTATCCCCATGTCCATAGCAATTTCCTCAATGGAAAAGCCCCTCCATGAACTTGTATGAAGATGAATCACGTCATACCCTTCCTTTAATGTACTTTTGATTTCCCTTTCCAAGGCGCTTTTGTTTTCCCTCTCTGTATGTTTCAAACTATGAACCGGAAAACGATACTCTCCATACTCCTTTGTCTGCTTTAGCTCTTCTGCAACCTTCGTCAAAAAAGCAAACTGGTACTCCTCCTGATTAATATATCCCATATGATTAAAAATATATCTATATACCCCATTCTTGATTTCAGGCGGAGTCATATGCAATATCCTTTTCATCTCAATCCCTCTATTTTAGAAATCGTCGATAAATATCCAAAGTTTCACGGGCCGCCCGCTCATAGGAGAACAACGCCGCCTGTTTTGACGCCAGCGCCTCCAGCCCACATCTGTATTCAACATCATTTATTACATGTGTTATCGCAGCTTCGATGGAATCTGCATCATGGGGATTACAATATTCCACCGCATTGCCGCCTACCTCTGGCATGGACGTAGTATCAGAACAGATAACTGCTTTTCCTACAGACAAAGCTTCCAATATAGGCAGACCAAACCCCTCATAGAAAGAGACATAAAGAAACGCAATCGCCCTTCGGTACAGCCATACAAGCTGCGCATCGGTCACAAATCCCGTGAAAACAATGTATTTTTCCGCATCCTTATGCTTCTCCAAAATCTCGCGAATCACCTCATATCGGCGTACAGGCCCTGTGAGAACCAACTTCAGATTGCTATCCGGATGATGCTGTCTGTACCGCAGAAAGCCCTCCACCAGTCCTGTCTGGTTTTTATGCGGCCCCACACCGGACACAGACAAAAGAAAGTCTTCCCTCTCCAGCCCTGCGACCGCCTCTCCCACTGCCGTCTCCGCAAAAAGCTTCGGAGGAAACAATCCATTATAGACCACCTTTATTTTTTCTTCAGGAATTCCATAATATTCCACAATATCCCGCTTTGTGTACTCTGAAACGGCTATGATGATATCCGCTTCTGCCGCCCCCTGTCGAATAGCTTCATTATAATAGCCATACTGGCTGCCGTACCATTCCGGAAAAAGCAGCGGAATCAAGTCATGAATCGTCAATATCTTTCCGCATGGGATACGGCTGCCGACATGGAACGGCCTGTAATGGGAATGTATGATATCCAATGGATTGGCCTTCAATAAGTAATTGAGAGATAGCACCCTGTCCGTCGCCGGTACAAAGGGAATACTGTCCAGGGGCAGGGAAAACCAGTCCGTCCTTCCAATAAAGCTGTATTGGTTTTCCTGATCCAGTTTTAGCAGCTCTGTGAGCGTCCCAAGGGTCACCCTGTTAATTCCCGTGATATTCTTTTCCTTGTTTTGCGATAGAATCCCAATCTTCATCTGCCCCTATCCCTTCCTGCCGTATTACATGTAATCAATCATTTTATTAATCTCATTATAGATTCTGATTCCCTGGCAATATAGATGTATATTATGATACTCATATAAATCCTCACCAATCGTACTGCAGAAAACACGTACATCGCCCTGTTGCTGCAGCAATGCGGCGATTTCCATAAAATTTTCATCCCGCATATTTACCGGCTGCTCACTAAAATAAAAGAAGCCTTCCGGTTGGGAGAGCCGCACCTCATCCCCCAATTCCTTCAACACCTCCACTGTATATTTCCCTTTCCAAGCAATAGACGGGCATGCTTCATACCATTGCTTCAACACGGGCACCATGGAAGGTTGGGCGATGAAAACAATCTGCATTCCCGGACTTTCCTTCAAAAGACTGTCCACGCATCTCTTTAGCCTCACCTCTTCATTGACAGCTACCATAAGAAGGCTCTTGCATTCTGAAATGCTTTTATAATCTGTCTCTGTCACACAGGATTCAATTATCCTGCACAATTCATCATATCCATACAGATTTTCCATATCCTCAACCTCATTTCACTGCATATAACATCTGAATCCCACTCGCTTCACCCAGCAGGAACAACTTATAGCCATGCTTTCTGAGCATACCTGTCAGTGGAGCGGAATCCCCATGAACTTCCATCATGACAGCATCTATTCTGCTAAAGCAGGAAGCGGCTTCCAATGATTCGAAAATCTTGAATTCCGATCCCTCAACATCACATTTCAATACCACATTTTTACCATGATTCTCCTTCAATATATCTCCAATGACCTTCCCTGCCTCTCTGCAAACAATCTCCGTCTGCTCCTTGTCCTTATCCTGTGAAAAGATATTGCGCCATCCTGTCTGTTCATACGGAACCGCTACCCTCATCGCGCCCTCTACATCCAATAGCGCTATATTATATGCCTCAATCTTATCTCTGATGGGCTGTTCATTCCTCGCAAAATTCTCTATAGCCTGTTCGTAAGTGTCTGGAAACGGCTCGAATCCATAAACCTTGCTTACCTCTGGTTTCTGCGCAAAATACAGGGAGGCTGCTCCGATGTTCATCCCCATATCGATGACGATATAATCCGAGAACGGCAGTATCGCACGATATGCTCCCTTTACAAATATCTCTACAATAATGTCGAAGTCTGTGATATAACGCTCCTTTATCCGGATTCCATCAATTGATGAAATCACCCCCCCGTCTTCTGCCGCCACATATTCCCAACTTCCGGGAAAGACTATCCTGTTCAAAAACAGTATCTTATCAGGGGCAACATCATTTTCAATTAATGTATAAAAAATCCTATTTCCCACTGCGTAATCTGTACAGATATACACTTTGTCATAATCTACTTTATGTAATTCCCACGGAAGCAATACAGGCTTCCCTTCAAATAGCTTTCCTGTAGCTGATGTTGCTGACTCCACAAAGCTGTCTGCATAAGCAATTATCTCTATATCTGATGGCAATTTGTCCCTATGCTGTCTGTAATAACCACCTCTGCCATAAATAACTGCCTTTTCCATTTTCCTACTTCCCTTCACTGTTTATCCCTCCGGAAATGTTGTTTCATTCCCTATCCCGTTGCGCTAATATCTTATTTCCCTATTCTGTTAAGTTCCCCATAGTATTTCATAGTTCTTCTGATACCCTCCTCTAATGTTACCTGAATCAATTGCCCTATGTTTTCCTCATATCTGCTTATATCCAGTATATTAATGGGTACATCCGCTTTTCTCCCCTTTTCAAACCGAACATTCAATGTCCTTCCTAATATCCTTTCTATTACGCAAATTATCTCATTTACACTTGTCCCAATTCCAGAACCCACATTAAATATTTTATATTCCCCATCATACTTGGTAATATTTTTTATGGCACTTATAGCATCGTCAATATATATGTAGTCTCTGACTATTTTTCCATCCCCATATACACATATCTCTTCATCCCTCAAAGCCCGATACAAAAAAGAAGCAATAACTCCCTGAACCCCATCAGGACGCTGATACCTTCCATATGGATTTGCCAACCTGATAATTCTGTAGTCCATTCCATAAGTATAGTAGTATAAATATAATAACTTCTCTATCGCTATCTTTTGCATACCATAGGCGGAAATTGGCATCGTTATAACGCCTTCATGAAAGGGAACCTGCTTGCTTAAGCCGTATACAGTCCCCCCCGATGAAAGAAAAACTATCTTCCCCACCTTATTTTCAGCACATGCCTCTAAAAGCTGTGCCGTTACCATGACATTATCCCTGATGCCATCCGAAACTTTTTTCATTGATGTATTGGGCAAAGTAGTGCTTATTAAATGGTAGACGATGTCCATCCCTTTGGTCAGATTATTGAAATCTGTTTCTGGAGAAAAGTGACCAAAAATCATATGGCAATTTTTCTCTTGAGCCAGGAGCTGCCCCTGTAAGCTATTTCTATCAAACAAATATAGCTCATGCTCCATATTGCCAATAAGGTTTTCAACCAAATTCCTTCCAATAAATCCAGCGGCGCCTAGGATTAATATTCTCATCCACCCGTCCTCAATACCTTTTCCTTCTCTTCAAGCTCTTGATATCTGTCATCGACTGCTTCATAATAAGCCTCACTTTTATCTACATATCTGATAATTCTGTCAATGCCTATTCCCATATCCTCCAATTGTTTTTTAATTTCTCTATGGTAGTTTTGACTTGTTATTATCCATAGCCCACAGGGATAGTTCTCATTTGCCCCTTCTATGGACAGAACTTCCTTTTGTTTATATATCTTACCCTGTTTCTTCCTGTCATTATCACAAAAGCATCCTATCTTATTGGCTTCCCTCCACAAAAGCGCATCTGCCACATTCTTTCCAATATCGGAAAAGCCAACGATAATGATATCTTTATATTGCCTAATCTTTTCCAGTAAATATGACCAGTCACTTTGAACAGATAGACTTTTAGCTGCATCATACATTGCCACATAGTCGCTCTCCGCTAAAGCCTCCCTTGCCGCATTCCACCATATCTCACTTCTATTCACTCTGACATATTCCCATGGCTTAAATCGACCCGAAAAGTGGATAATCATTTCATTCTCATTCAAATCATGGAGTTCACCCTCGCTGTATCCACCCTCTTTTAACTTCCCCTCTCTTCCAAAAAATTCCGCAAAAAAATTGTACTTTATATTTAACAGTTTTATCTTTCCGTAGCAGCACTTATTGAGGATATCATTATCCATACTCGGATATCCCTCACCGATATATGAGAGAAACTTTAAGTACAGATTGTCTTCTCTCATTTTTTTAAGATTCCACACCAATACGCCAGCATTCACGTATTTATCCATCGTTGGAAGATTGATGATTTTCTGATGTTCCAGAAACCTTTCTAACCTGCACTTTATTCCGCAATCGGGTACACCGGCAATATAACTTCCCTCTAAATCTGTTTGAAAAAGCTCAGAAATATCAGTCCTGACTATAATGTCCCCATCCAGGAAAACACATTTTTCTGCCTCTATCACTTCTGTCATAATAAGTCTATAATAAGATGCCATCGTATAAAAGGAAGTGAGCTTTGATTTCTCAAAGATGCTTCTTTCCACCTCTATAAAATGTATTGAAATATTGTCAAATAAATATTCCATCTCAAGCAGCTTGTTTCTGCTGACAGGCGAAAGTGCTCCGTCACACAGGACATGAATTCTATATTCGTATTCAGCGGCGGAAGCCTTTGCCATAGACCATATCGTAACCCGTGTCTGCAAAATATAGTTCTCATCTGTTGTCATCACGATGTCTATCTTATCAAGATTTGATTTACTTTTCACAGTTTCTTCCACCCCTCCTCATACAGCCTTCCTCCAAACCACTTTCTAGGTGCTATTACAATCTTTTCCGGATTTGCATTCAGCCAAGCTCCCCAATAACTGAATGTGCTTTCTGCGATAATATTGTGCCTACACTTTGACATAATTGCCAGTTCTTCGTAATCTGTACATCCTTCTTCGTTCACCCAATAAATGTTTTCTCTAAAACGGTATCTTGCTTTCGCCATATGCAAATCATCTGTAAAGATAAGAAAACATGGATTCTCAATTTTCTCTTTTATACATTGTATTGCCCTGTCATAGTATTCCTGTCGGCATATTGCTATCGGATTCCGTAAGTAATCTGTAAGCCTAATATGGATGGAAACTGTATTATCATCTCGCAGTATTTTCTTTAAATCATTCGATATGCGCACTTCTCTCTTCAGCTTAAGTTCTCTCAGCAAGCCTTCTCTGTAACCACTATAATACTTTCTGTTCATGCAATGCGCATTTACATAGGTGAACGCCCTTGGTTCCATGATGTCTTGGAGACAGTCCGTTATTCTATCTGCATCTTCTACTATTCCCCATCTACCGATTCTCTGTTTCAATAAACCATACTGAGGAACATATATTTTCCTTGTATTTTCAAGACATCTTAAACTGAATATTTTTCGTGTGTCAATGTGCTTCATGGATATCGAAAAATGTTGGATTCCCACTTCTCTTTTTACAATATCTTTCTTTTCAAAGGGAAAATCCCCCCTGTTGCAATGACGCAGGTCAAGGCAGACCGTATGCCCTGTCCTCTGCCGCAATGCATAGGCATACGCATATTGGAACATCTGGTTTCCCAGCCCTTCCCAAATACGAACAACCACCATGTCTCTATTCCTTTCTGAACTTATACCCTCAAAAATAGTCCAAGTCCATTCTCCCTAAACACCCTTCACACAGATGAGAGGATTCTGCAAAATAAGAAATAAACGATACTACTCACATCTTCCCAGAGCCGAAACATCAAACACATCAGCAAGTTCACTCTTTGAAATTTCATCCATAAGGTATTCTTTAATATCACTTTTTTCCGTTGACAGTAAAACTGTATATTTTTCTTTTGCCTTTGCCAGCTCCGCTATTGAAATAATGCCCTCCTCCGTTGCACAGAGATGATTATCCACAACCGCCATTTCCCGAATACCAAAAATCTCATTCAAGACGCTTTTAACAAGCCTACCCTTTTCTCCATACGGGCACACTACCAAGTTCTGCTTCCTGCCCTCTCTCTTTATCAATCTGCCTATCGCCAAAACAGCCTCCGCAAATCCCAGCTTTCCCGATGCTCCTTGGGCCATATGTAAAACATCAAAAAAGAAGTCATCTTTTTGTATTACCTGAGATTTATATTTTTCTGATAGGTCTATCAGCCGTCCGTTATCCATTGTCAGAATATACTTGTAGCATTCTGCCGCGACAGTCACTCCATGGACATCCCCATCAAAGGCAAATGGATAAATACCTTCTTCTACCGCGTCCTTAGCCAGGACAATCTGTTCCTCATCCTGTTTGCAATATGCCGGATAGAAATAAAATACCCCCCCAGATTTTTTTAGCAAATGCTCCGTTCCATACCATTTGTTGTAATCAGAGTCTCTTTTATATAGCTGTAACATAGGTTCTTCATTTATTCTATTCCAACAAGAAAACTGCCCCGAAAAACTAAAAATCCTTTCTGCACCAATTTCTTTTCCTACAAGCACAGCCATATAGCCTCCAGCTGAATTGCCGCAAGTGACAATATGCTCTCCTTGGGTCAGGTGACGCATCAATTCAATCAATTTTGTAACAGAATTGACTTTATGATTGATTCCTTTTACATACCACTGTTTATATATATCCCTTATAAAAATGATTTTCGAAAAGCATCTTTGTATCAATGGAGACTTCGCAACATTTTCCCATTCATATCTGTCTTTTTTGCAGATGGTATCATAAAACGTTTCCGTTTCATCAGGAAAGTATAGACCGTTTCCAGAGAAGAATAAAATAGCATTTCCTGACTGAGAGCAAGTTGTAATAACCTTATAATTCTGTTCTTCATACATCTTTTCAACTAAAGAATTGCCATTCCATGGAAAGGGATATATCTTTTCTGCCACTTCTTCCCCCCGCCTACATCTCATACAGAATATTTTCCAATGAAACAACAGGGCAGTCCAGCTTCCTGCCAAGCTGCTCCTCCACTTCGTCAAAATAGGTGATGGCTGTGACCACGACCGCATCTACATCTCCCAGTTCCGATTCCAATGGAAGGACATCCACATCCGCGTAGATAGAGCCAGCGCTCCTGTCGATGGCATAGGCCACCTGCACCCCTGTGCCCTTGAGCTCATCCAGCAATGTTTCCCCTGCATAGCTCATTCCATAAATGGCAATCTTTCTATATCCGTTCGCTTCAAAATACGATGCCAGATGCTTCCCTTCCTGCTTCACCTTCACCCATTGGTTCATCATCAAAAACAGAGCCAGATGCTTGTCCGACATCATCTGTAGCTTCTCGCCCTTCTCCGATGCCGTCTTTCCTACTGCCGCCGCTCCCACTGCAGCCCCTGCTAACGCCGACAGTACTGAAATAATCCCTTTTTTCATTGACGACTCCTTTCGCCTGCATAGCCTTTTCCGTTTCCGGCCTCAATCCCTCTGCTGTAGTTTTATCACGCGTGTATATATCTTTTCCATTTTTTTGGAGTAGCTCTCTAAGTCCAATCCCTCTATCTTTTTCCTTGCCCTTATGGACACAAGCTCTTTTTGTCCCGGCTCCATCCTCAGGACTCTGTCCACACATCTGCATAGCTGTCCCGGATTGTTTCTTTCCACAAGGTATCCGTTCACGCCATCCTGGATGAACTGCTCCAGGCTGCTGCCGTCCGTTCCAATCACAATCTTCCCCAGCGACATCGCCTCGGCACATGCATTGGGGAAATTGTCCGCCAACGAAGGCATCAATATCAACTCCGCACCATCAATTACAGGCAGCAACCTCTCCTTAGGCAACAAACCCAGAAAGACCACCCTACTGCCATGCTCTCCTGCCGCCTCCATTAGCTCGTCAGAGACCAGAACCCCCTCATGCCGATTTATCCCACCTGCAAAGACAATATGTATTTCCCGATATCTGTCCAATATTTCGTGCAGCATATCCCTGATGACATATATCCCCTTATCTACTGTCATGCGTCCAAAGAACAGAAGATACCTCTTTGATTCCAATCTGCTCCGGAGGATACTGTCGTCCCATTTCGTCTCTTCCTGACGGAAGGGGGTCTCCATCACGACCACAGCCCTCTGAATGTCCTTCTCCAGTCCTGCTGCCGTAATCCTGCTGGGCGCGAACACGAAGTTCATCCTTTTTGCAGCCAGGTATTCCACCGCTTCCAGCAGGAACCTTTTCCCGGTAGAAAAGTTATTGGACAACTGTACTTTTGTATAGGACGACATACGCATCACTGCCGGTATGCCACATGGATGCAGCAGCCCTACCCCGAACCAGCCCGTATACTGCACGATATCAATCGCTTTCTCACAGTCCAGTTTTTGGACGTATCTCCTCACTGCCAACTCCCGCTTTAGGATATCTATCAGCATAGCCCCTGCGGCCTTCTCTTCTATCCCCTGGCCAACACGGACAGATATCACGTCCAATCCCTGATATCTCCATCGGCGCTCACGGCCTGCACATGCCAGAATCCTCACACTGTGCCCTCGTTGCTGCATCCCCAGTGCGCTTTTATAGACAGCACCAGGCATTCCGCCTAACGCCGTATCCCTTTCATCATTTGCAAATAGACCAGTTACAAATAAGATGTTCATGCCCTGTCAGATTCTCCTGTCCGAAACATTCCCTTGCTTAAGTCACCTATAATAATCCGAGTACCACTCCACGAACCGTTTCAGCCCTTCCTGCAAACCGGTTTTCGGCCTGAAGCCGAAATCCCTCTCTGTCTCCGATATGTCGGCATATGTGCTTTCCACATCCCCGGGCTGCATCCCCACCAGCCTCATCTGAGAGCCCAAATCGAACCCGGCCCCCAACAGGCCGGCGCGTTCAAGCTCCCCGCACAGCAGATGGACAAAATCCAGCAGTTTCACCGGGGAATGGTTCCCTATGTTGTACACTTTATACCTCACTGAATCTTCATCTTCCCGGGGGGCGCGCTCCATTGCTGACCTTATTCCCGCCACAACGTCATCTATATAGGTGAAGTCCCTTCTACAGTTGCCGTAATTATAGACTTGTATCGTCTTTCCGGAGGTAAGCCTGTTGGAGAAATCAAAATATGCCATATCCGGCCTCCCTGCAGGGCCATACACCGTGAAGAACCGGAGCCCCGTCATCGGTATCCCGTATAGTTTTGCATAGGAATATGCCAGTAGCTCGTCCGCCTTTTTCGTAGCTGCGTACAACGAGACCGGACAATCCGTCCTGTCACTTGTGGAATAAGGTATGGATTTGCTGTTCCCGTACACAGAAGAAGAGCTCGCGAACAAAAAATGCTCCACTCCCCCATCCCCGCTGCTGTGCCTGCAGGCCTCCAGCATGTTGAAGAAGCCTGTTATATTCGATTCAATATATGTACCAGGGTTTTCTATGCTGTGCCTCACCCCGGCCTGTGCCGCCAGATTGACTGCTACAGTTGGCTTATATTTTCTGAATGCTTCCCTGACTAAGTCCTGCTCAGCGATACTCCCCCTGATGAACGTGAACCTGCTCCCCCGCCCTGCGGCGGACTGCACGAGCCCTAGCCTGTGCTCCTTCAAAGCAACATCGTAATAGTCGTTCATGTTGTCGATGCCCACGATGTGCACACCTTTTGTCTCCCGCAGCAGTTCCACCGCAAGGGCTGCGCCGATGAAGCCGGCACACCCCGTAATCAGAATCGTTTTTCCGTCCAGCGACATGTCCTTTTCCAACATATAAGAGTCCTTTCCCAGTAAGCCGCTGTCTGTCCACAGAAGATAATGGTATGAACGGATGCAGACTCACGCTTTATTTATATGCAACGATAATGCACCTGTTTTCATCGGAAGCTTTCCCGCCTATTTCGCAGATTGCCTCAAATAGCTGAGGGCTGACTTCCCGTCCGATTTCAGGATAGTGTTTCGGCCATACCTCCTGCACGTTCTGTACGGAATGTACAAAATACCCGGCGGCTTTGAAAAGATTTCCAAGGGTCAGGCAGTTCTATGTATAGAGGTGGTTATTGGGTTCGCTCCTGACATATTCCGTGCTGCAGGATTCGTTCGGAACATGGAACACTGCTTTGCCATTTTCCTTCAGCTTGTTTCTCAGCTCCCTCAGCGCCCCAAGCGGGTTCTCGACATGTTCCAGGGTATGTGTGGAAATGATGACGTCCGCGTATCCGTCCGGAACATCACATATCCTCTTCACGCCATATATCCCTCCAAACTGTACGCAAGAGTTTTTCCCTTGCAGTGTCCCCTGCCCCCAAATAATCCGTTGGCATGTTGAACCCCTGTTTTTTCCTATAGGCAATCCCTCTCCCCAATTCCTCCTGATATGCTTTCTTCAGCAGGCCTTTCAACAGTCCACACGGACACCTGTCTTCCTGGGACAGTCCAAATGCAAATTCGATAATCTCCCTGTCCAGCAGCGGCACCCTCGTCTCCAGGGAAACGGCCATACTGGCTCTGTCGACTTTAGTCAGTACCGAACCTGGCAGATATGTCTTGAAGTCCAGGTACTGCCCTCTGGTGATTGCAGGAAGGTCCTTCACATAATATTTTCTCATATGCCAGAATCTGTCATAGTCTTTCGGTATGCCAAGCTTTTTCCTCAATGCGCGGTCGCCGCTCGACAGCGGCTCCCCATAAGAGCTCAGCAGACAGCTTAAATCATCCATGAAAACAGTTTCCCAGCCTGTGAAAGCCCTTCTACGGTTCAGATGCTGGAATATGCCGGATACCAACAAATTGTCAATGCCATTCTTTTCTCTTTCCTGAAGCATGGTATATCTTGGATATCCCCCGAAAACCTCATCTCCCCCGTCTCCTGTCAATACCACATCCACCTTCTCTTTTGCCAGAGACGACACAAGATACGTCGGGAAAGCAGAAACATCCGCGAACGGCTCATCATACCACTCGCGTATCTTGCCAACAAGCATGGTGCAGTCTTTTCTTTGGAAAACCCTTTGGTTCATCGTCAGGCCATATTTATCCACCAGACTCTGCGCATACCTCAGTTCATCATATCTCCTGTCCGCAAATCCCATGGAAAACGTTTCTATCTTCGGATTCTGCAGACTGCTCTCATAGGTGACAATACTCGAATCAATCCCTCCGCTCAGGAAGGTTCCGACTGGCACATCCGCTGTCATGTGCCTCCTAACAGACATTCTGATAAGGTTTCTGAGTTCTTCTACCAGTTCATCTGCCTTTTTCCGCTTTCCCTCGGCACCGCTTACCCTCAGCTTCCAATAGGCTTCCCTTACAGATATCTTCTTTTTCCTCAGACTATACACCAGACGGTGAGCTGGTTCGAGCTTGAATATGTTCTTATAGACAGTTTTTGGTTCAGGTATGTATGAATAATTCAGGTAGTCATAAATAGCAGTATCATCCTTCTGCAGCTTCATATCCGTACAGAGATGGATGATTCCCTTCATCTCTGACGCAAACGCAAAATCACTTTCCAGGCAATAGTAATACAGTGGTTTAATGCCTGCTCTGTCACGGTAGAGCTTTATCGTCTCATCGCGGAAGTCATATATGGCCAATGCAAACATTCCATCTATCCTGTCGATAAATCTGTCTCCCCAGGCAAGATACGCATTCAAAATGACCTCTGTATCCGATTCCGAACGGAATCGAAACCTCATCTTTTCCAATTCCGCTTTCAGTCCCTGATAACCGTAAATTTCACCATTATAGACAATCCCCACGCGCCCATCTTCGGAAAACATCGGCTGCATGCCGTTTTCAGACAAATCCATAATTGCAAGACGCGCAAATGCCAAAGTAAAACCAGGTCTTTCAACAATCCTGATGCCGTCTGGCCCTCTGTGCTGCATATGCGCGATTCCTGCCCCATAATCCCAACCTGTGTTGTTTCCGCCTAAAATGCCACACATGAATCCATTTCCTCCGTCATCGCCACCGCAAGAATAAAGAAACTTATCCTGCCACTTTTTGGGCATAAATCAGCCCCATTCCATTTTCTTTCTCAAAAAAGAAATAAGAATACCCCAATCCGTCAATGAAATCTGTAATCTTCTTAAATCCTTCATAATGCCATTCCAGCATAATCACTTTGAATCTCCCTAAAATCCCGGCCGCATTCAGTTCCTCTATGATGCTGTATTCCTCTCCCTCACAATCCATCTTCAGAATATAGTTATGATTCGGATATTGATTCATTGCATTTCCCAAAACTTGCGATGCCATTTTTACTTCTATTTCTTCCAATCTGTTGTTGTCTGCATGCGCCAGCCCCAATGCATCGTAATATGCATAGGCTTGTTCCCACATATCCATGTTGGTACTCTGTCCACAGGTCATTCCTTCATTAAAGATGATTTTCCTTTTTTCCTCTTGTTTGCTCAAGCCATATTGGCAGATTTCATACCGCCCCTTTTCACCACACTTCCCCAGATTCTCAACCGCCAGCTGGAATGTCTCTCGAAAGGGTTCATATCCATATACTTTTTCGACATTTTTATTTTCCAGAAAAAACAAAGTAGCGTCCCCGATATTCATGCCAACATCAAAAACGATATCCTTTCTGGTGTTGCTTATATAATAGCGATAAATCTTTCCAACCAGTACTTCATATGCGTTATAAAACTGGTCAGCACTTGCTATGCACAGAGTTACCCCCCCAAAGTGATTTCCCATCTTCCATCCCCTTTGACAAAAACATTTTTTATCACATTCTGATATATCCCATAATACTGACATCCCAATTCTATTTTTTCTATCGCGATTCCATATTTTCCTACAAGCTCTTTGCATACCTTCATGCATTCGTTAATATCCTGAATCATTATCAGAATCTTGCTGATATCGCCAATCCTTCCTATTTCTTTAGCCTTAAAAATCTTCTTTCCTGCATAATAACCCGTCTTCAAGTTATCAATAAAACATTCTATAAAGTAATTCTCATTGATGCTCTTTTCATTGCTGATAAAGAAATTCCCCAATCCATATACTATGATTTTTTCCTTGTCCTCGCTGTAGCTGGTGACTGCTGTATAGCTCCCGAAGAGCCCTGCGAATGCCTTTTTTACCTCTTCTGTGAGCTCTATCTTATCAACAAGCTTATAAGAATCCTTTACAAGATTATCCTGTTCAACATCATAGCTGTCCGTAATCCCACAATGAACTCCCGAGCCGTCCATTCCTATATTCCGGATTAGCGATTTATACGGATTAATACATAAGGCATTTTTTTCTATAGCCTTCATCACCCAGAACAGTCCCCAAGAATCCGTCATCCCCGTAACGTTCCCTATTACTGTCTGCTCTATGTCATTCCCCCACGTTGCAAGCCTTTCTGAACTTTCCCTATCCATTTTCAATTTTTTGTACAATGAATAGTCCTTTTCATATTGGCACCATCTGTCCCTCCATGTCCCCCAGCCCCAGGATGAGGTTCTCCCACAGAAATATATGTCGCTTTCAGCATCACCCAATTCTATCGGCCAGCTATACCCGCTCACCGAAAAGACTCTTTTTTCCGTTTCGTATCTTTCAAAGCACTGCGTCATAAAACGGATAAAATTAGGAGCAGCCACGCAATCGTCTTCCAGCACAATGACCGCGTCGTTCTCTCTGAAAGCATACTCAATCCCCGACACGATAGACTCTGCCAGCCCCTTATTGTATCCTGACACGATGACCTCTTTTTCACACCAGTCAATCTCATGAACCAGACTATTGACTTTTTGCCATTCCTCAGCATCCTCGTCCTGCCTGACCCCGTCCTGAAAAACAATCAGCTTCTCCGGCAATACCGTATTATTCTTTAACGATTCAATCACCTGTCCTGTATGCCTGCTCCTGTTATATGTAAATAATAATGTAGCTATCTTCATTTACTGCAATACCTCCTCAAAAGCTTAGCAACATGCATCATAAATCAATTCCTGCAAAGATATGGTACGCAGAATCCCTTCTTTGTGCAGCTCTCCAAGTATCTCCTCATAATATCCCATAGCTGTGATTACGACACACATATCTTCCGATTCTATTTTTTTAATATCACGTATTGATACCAATGGAATTCCGCAATAAAAGTCTCCTTTTGAGCTAATCTTCTTGTCTGAGATTCCTAAAATCTCGATGATGCCTGCTTCATTTTCGCACTGTTCCAACAACCGCAGGGCAAACTCCGAGGCTCCATATAAAACTATCTTTTTAATTCCCCTTGTCCTCAAGTGCTGCGGAATGGATATGCCTTTATTTTGTAGTCGAATCCATTTATTCGCCAATTCAAACTTCTCCAAATTGATATCTGAACTCATCTTACCTCACCTTTTACAATCCCATTGCCTTTTTCCAGAGATAGGGAACCAAGGAAACCCAGATACTTTCCCCATCTGTATAGGATGCCTGCTCCAGTTTATAAAATTCGCTGACTTTGATGCATGTATCCAAAGAGTTCAACAGTCCACACTCAAGAAAATCCCTGGAATGAACCGTATCCAGAACAAATTCCTTCATTTCCCCTTGCAGCCATTCTGTCATGGGAGAATTGAACCCGACTTTTGGTTTTTTATACATGACTCTTCTGTCCATGAAAGGCGCTGCCATATCTCTGACAATCTTTTTCGTATATCCGCCATTTGTTTTTGACTGCATCGGAACTGAAAACGCAAAGCAGACAATCCGATAATCCATAAAAGGCATCCTGATTTCAAGGCCATTCCCCATGCTGTACCTGTCGTAGCATCTTAAAAGTGTCGGCAGAACCTCTCTATGTGTCTGCCTGTACAGCCTCCTGTTGAAGACTCCAATCTTATCTTCATTCCTGTCCTCTGTCATGTCCGCCGCATTTCTCAGGGCTTCCACCCTCTCCCGCAACTGCTGGAAGGTAACCCTGTGTTCCGCCAATGCCATATTATTAAAGGTCTTCAAAACCTCCCTGCATGCCTCATCATCCTCTCTCACTTCCAGCGCGGCGTAAAAAAGATCTGAACCATACCCTCCAAACAATTCATCCGCCCCATGTCCATCTATCGTGACTTTTATCCCCTCCTTTACAATGCTCCCATATGTCTGCATAAAAGGAATAGGGCTGGTTATATAGGGATCTTCACATATATACATATATCCAAATAAATCTGATGGAGAAATCGCTGCATTGACCATCACTTTTTGAATCTCTACTCCAATATGTTCAGCCGCCATTTCTGCGTATCGAGTCTCATCAAGAACTGTATCCGGCATACTTGCCACAAAAGCATGCTGCCAGTCTTTATTAATATAAGAAGCTTTATTCTGGGAGAGATACCTCATCGCACCGGCTACCGCGCTGGAATCAACCCCCCCACTCAGAGCCGTTCCAATTGGCACATCACTTCTCATCCGGATTTTACATGCATCCAGAAAAAAATCTCTAAGTATTCCAACCTGCTCGTCATATTCGTCCGGCACTTCCATAAGATGCTCTAAAGTATTCCACCATCTTTCTGTATACAGCTGCCCACTTCTGTAACTGCCACAGTGCCCGGCCAGGATTTTTTTGATGTCTCTGATACAGCAGTTTTCGGTGGCTTCATATGTAAAATAATCCTTTTTTTCGAATATACGATAATTTATCTTCCTCTCATTCATAATCGGGAAGAAAGCCTTCATCTCTGATGCGAAATAGAAATTGCCGTCCTGTTCGAAATAGTAGAAGGGCTTTACCCCAAACCGATCCCTGCTGAAAAAACATTCCTTTTTCAGATTGTCCCAAATCGCAACGCTCCACATTCCGTTGCATTTATATTGGAAGTCCATCCCCCAGGCTATATATGCATATAAGATGACCTCCGTATCGCTGTCTGTTCTGAACCGATAGCCTTTTGCTTCCAGCTCCCTCCTCAGCTCAAGGAAATTGTAGACCTCACCATTATATACAATCCAATACCTGCCTGTTGAATCGGCCATAGGTTGGTTGGCAGATTCTGATATATCCATAATAGACAACCTGGCATGGGCAAGGGTTATCCCTTCCAGTTCTTTCACAACTACAGCATCCGGCCCTCTATGAGATATGCTTTTGATACATTTCTTTGCATTCTCTTCAGATATTCTGCCGATACAACCAAATATTCCACACATTTTCTCTCTTCTCCAATTCCTTACCCTCAAGCCATACAGTTTCATTGAAGTGCAGCATAAATCAATCTGTTGCTCAATATCAAGGCTTCATTATTATCCATGCCTTATCATATAAATAGAAAGGAATAGACTCATCACCATACCATTTCCCTGGTGCAACTACAATCTTATTTTTGTTTTTGCTCAGTCTCTGTGCCCACCAGGAAAATGTACTATTCGAGATAACAAAATGCTTGCACAAACTCATTTTAACCAGGCATTTACTTGCTGCTTTTTCATTCTCATAGACAACCGGATATGCAAATTGAAACTCCTTCTTAATAGTCTCTATATCATCCGAAAAAATATGGAAAACAGGATTTTTTACTATACTGGCAATATACTCTATAGCACTATAGTAATATTCTTTTGTGCATACTTCATAATCATCATTATTCACATAATCACCTAATCTAATATGTACACAAATATGTTCCCCATATATAATATCTTTCTCCCACAGCTTCATATCAACACTCACATTCTTCAGTTTTACCTGAATATTCTGTCTAAATCGTGGATGTTGAAAATATCCATACAAAAAAATATCTTTCCTTTTTATAAGATTTAGCGGAAGCCGTGTATCCCCTATCACCGTTCCACCACAAATATAAATTCCCTGTTTAGCTAATATAGACTTATAAAAATTATTCAGATTCCTATTGTCATCTCCGCTACTTGGTGTAATTCTTTGTCTGTAAGCATCTATCTTTTTTTTGGCGATCCTATACTTCATTTTCTGTTTGTCTTTTTCTGATGCGATTCTAATACCGGAAAACCTGAATTTATTGAGCTCATATCTTCTATCCCCAAATCCCTTATAAAAGTCAGTATCAATGATAATATCATCATTCTCTCGTAATTTTGATAATGTCCTCGCCGCAGCATACTGAAAGAGCTGATTTCCCAAACCACCCTCCAAAAATAAGACTATCATCTTCCATTCTTCTTTCTATCTTGAGCCTGCTCAGGATTTTTATGTGCAAAAAAGTAATTGGTATTACAAAAACACTCCAACCGTTCTGTGTAATTCGTTATTTCCCAAAGACCATCCTTTAAAATCCGATAGGCAGAATAATCTTCATGCAGCAAGTTCCAAAAGTCTCTAAAATATGTTCGTGAGTCGATATTGCAGCCGCCGAATTCAATCTGGATTGCCCCTATGCAGCCCTTTCCAAGGAGCTTCTGCCCCCCCGCAAAGCGTTCCATTCATTTCCTTCAATATCCAGCTTCAGGAAATCTATCTTCTCTATATGGTTCTTTTCGCAATAACCATCCAATGTCTCAATCTGCACCTTTTCGCTTTTTGAAAAATCTATCTTGAAATAATCCAATTGTCTTTTATATAGACTTGCCAGACCTGACGTCTCCATGTCATAGTATAGAACACCTTCCCCCCTTTCATCGCTTATGCCAAAATTGTTCAGGACAACATTGCCATTATCGCGCATATTGTCAGCCAATATGGAAAACGTCGCTCCTGCAGGCTCGAAGCAGTGAATCCTGGCATCCGGGAAGTAGCTGCCCAGCATCCTCGTATATTCTCCTGTGTTTGCCCCTACATCAAATATTGTTTCTACATTTCCCCTTTTGTCCAAAAAAGCGCATACGTTTTCTTCTCCACTGGAATGGATATTTCCCCCAAGCCCAATGTTCATTCCCAGCAATGCCGTTTTATACAATTCATACCACAGCCCATAGGTCTCCTTTTTTCCGTAAAATCTGTCATCCATACCGCCCCTCCTATTTTTTCCAAATTCTACGGCCAATCAGCCTGGCAACTCTATTCCGCAGTTTTCACAAATTCGAACAGCCCACAGCTATCTTCTTGTATATCCTGATAATCCTGTCCTCCGATTGGCTTTGCCGCCACTCCTTCCGGTTCCACGATTGCAATATCCCGCAATGCCATCCCTTCAAATAGCGACAGCACTGTCTGGACAGAAAATATCCTGTGGGCATTGAACAGCAGCCTGTCTGCTGGCCCTATGGGGACTCCGATATACAGATGCCCCCCTTTCCTCAAGACCCGCTGCATACTTTCCGCCGCTTTCCGATATGCATCCGGATCGATCTTGTCCCCATATCTGCCGAGGCCGAAATGCTCCATGGCATGAAGACACGACAGGCTTTCGATGGAGCCGTCTTCCATTCCGCTCAATATCGTGGCGTCGCCTTGCACGAAATGCAGACCCGGTATCTCATAGGGCAAGGGACGGATATCTATGTAATATACCTCACGGAACGTAAGCAAATGCGCTATGAAGCCATCCAGTCTTGAGCCGATGTCATAATGGCGTTCCGGGGCATTGCGGAATATCTTATTGCCCCCCCAAATATCCTGTGCAAAATAATGATGGCACGGAGTCCCTGCCTCCTTGTGCTTTTCATCCGCAATCAGGCATAAGGAGTCCTCCGCTATCACGAACCTGCTGTCTGTGGCAGCCAATCGGTACAGCTCCATGTCCCGGATCACCTCTTTGAAATCCGCACTGACGATGTCCTTTTCCAGGTAATCCAGATAGATGATACGGTCTTCCGGGAAACCTGCCTTCACCAGCTGCACTTTTATGGCATCCTGATATTTTCTGCTGCATACCAATATTTTCTCGAAATCCAGATTGCATATTGCATCCGCCGGAACATAGCATCCTTTCCAGAATTCTTCTTTGGGAACTACAAAACTATCCGTGCACGCAATGACATCAAATGCTTGCAAAATAGACCGCTTATTGCATTCAAAATCCTGCCCCAAACCAAACACGATAATCTTTTCCATCACAGTACCTCATGTATCCATTATCCTTGCAAAAATAGCCTGCCCGACAGCTTTTTCCCCAACATCCTTTCTGTTGTATTGCAGCCTGCTGTTTACATAATTTGCAATGTTGTCTAATCTGTTCTGCCTTTCATACACGCTCCCTTGCCATGACACACTCTCTCCGCAGTCCTGGCAGATGCTTATCTTCCCTCCGTAACTATCCTTTTCTCCAAAGCAAAATACTTCCCCTTTTGAAGAAGAGACCAGCAATACCTCCTGTCCTCTTTTCCAGATATGGGCAAAATACATGTATCTGTCAAAAAAGTTTCCATTGTCCCTATCCACGTTCCCTGTTGCCAGCTTTCGCATAGTACCATTTTCTTTACTGACCGCTATGCACATGTTCGCATCCCTTGGCAACAGGTACAGTTCATCGCCCAACTGCACCTTATAGAAGCTCCACTCCCCTGCTTCATATCCGTCTGGGAATTCGTCATATATTTCCAGCCGCTTTTCGCGTCTGTCCCAACAAAGTATTTTGTCTGCCCTCTTCGGAACAATCCATATGCAGTCCTCATCACCGCATATCCCAGAGCCTCCTCCGTCCAGCAGCCCACATTCATAAACCGTCTTTGCCTCTGACTCGAAATCCATGCAAATCAGCTTATTGTCCGTTATCTTCGTAAATATGGCCTTTTTCCCATCCCAAAAGACGCTCCCCCATGCATATGCGTCCACCGTTTTGTGCACAGATGTCCCTTTTTCATCACCCACCACAATATTCCTGAACTGTTCTGTTTCCAAATCAATGCACACAATATAATCATACCCGCACGGAATCAGGTACAGCTTGCCCCCATATTCTATCTTTTCTGCAAATACAGTCCCCCTGCATGGGTCACTTTTGCCATACCTTATATAACGAACTGCATCCTTTTCCATATCATATACGGCAATTTCATCTCCAATCATCGGTATTACGAATATTTTGTTTTGATACAAATGAATCTTTCCGTATTGTGGATGGTCTCCCAGGAAATCCGCCCCATAGGGAATCCGTTTCACAAGGGTAGCCTTCAAGGTCGTCCTTTCCATCTTATAGATGCTATTGTCTTTTAAGGCAAGGAACCACCATTCGCCCTTATATTCCACAATATTGTCCATGGCAAGGGAATGGTTGTCCTCCATTACCGAATATGCGTTCTGAATCATAACAGGTTTTCCAGTCCTTTTGTACAGCCATACTACGCTGCTCCCGTCCCCATAATACCCATCGCTTAAACAGACCGCCCGATCCATATCGCTGGTGTCGTCATAAATTCCCCAGCGTCCCTCCCTGTACGTCTTTACGATTTCTCCATACTCCTCTCGCAACTCCTGGCGCATGGATTCTATGGTAGCTCCCATCAGCGGATGCGGCCTCCACAACAGCGCCACCTCACCCCGGTTCTCATAAAAAATGCGGAACACATCCCGCATCTTCACCAAATACTGCTCATTATACTGCAACAGCGCCGTCACCGTAGTATTATAAAAAATAACCTTCTTCCAACTCCCATCCGCCTTCCGGATGACCCGCATCCACTCCTCCGGAATCTCCAGATCCTCCTTCCGGGTACTCAGCACCTTATCCACCTTCGGCGACCCCAGCCCCAGTATCTTCTTCTCCCAATAAGCCCTGCTCCGCCCCTGCCCCGACATGAATTCCGTCAGCACATTGACATAAGCCTGCCGCATGTCCTCAGACTGCACAATCACCTGATCCGCATACGCCACCCCCGGCACCAGGCAGAACTTCTCGATATCCTTCAGCGCCTGACTGTCCTCCGGATCAATCTCCCCCAATATAAAATAAGGCACATATACTAACTTATCCGTAAACTTCTTCAAATTCTTCGAATAAAAAAACGGATGCACGCTGGTCACAATATTGCAGTCATCATAAGGATTATGTATGAATACCATATCCGGCCTGCGCGTCTCGAAATCGTAATCCTCATACCAAACCACCGGCACGTCCTTGGGATACTCCCCGCCCTCATAATGCAGCTCCCGGAAGCTCCCGTCCGGATTCTTGTCATAATAGGGAATGGGAATCACATAGGCATCACAGTCCGGATCCTCATCCGCAGCCTTCCAGATGCTCTCCAGGCTGTCCCACATGGAAGCCTTGTAAGGCAGGAACACCACCTCTGTCCGAATCCTGATATCGTTCTTCACGCTGCTCTCAATCTTGAACAACATCTGCCGCAGGCTCTTATATGCTTTGCCGACAGCAATCGGCTGCCCTTTCTCCAGTTCCCCGTAAATCCGGTAGACCTGCTCACAGTAGGATTCCAACAGGGCAATCGTGCCGAAGCCCTTCCCTTCCGCTGCTTCAATCAGGTTTCCCAGCGCAATGGCTCCGTCCTGGCAGTCCGCCAGTAGGCTCAGGGCAGCGGAAATATTCTTTTTTTCAATGGCTTTGCGGATTTCATCATGGGCTTCTCCCAATATTTTTATGAAATCCTCAGCCTGCTGCTTCTGCGCTTTCCGCATGTCCGCCTCTCCCTGTGCCGGATTTCCTGACAGGATTCCGCCTGTCCTTATTCGGAAAATCCACAGCACCACTTACAATGTATACTGCACGTCAATGAAAATGGCAGCAAACCACACCGAAAGACCCCAGGCCACATATGCTCACTATGGACAGATTTGCAAATCCTGGCGGTCTTAAGGAATTGTCTGCAACTAACTGCTGCGGGTTGAAAGCCGTTTTCCTTGTGTTTCAAGGCTTTTTCCGACAGAAATTGCAGCAGTTATTTTCCGACAGTTCCTAAATATAAATAAGGTATATTGGTCATCCATAGCGTCTCGCCGGATGATGCGGCGTCAAGCCGCTTCGCTCCCTGGTACGTCACATCCCGGACTTTCTGTCCGGTTGCCCGAAGCCGCGCTCCAGGCCTGCGGTATGTACCGCGCTGTGTTCCCAGGATCCTGGCATACCCAATCCGCAGCCGCCCAAAGGGTTCCTGCCTTCTAATGCCGTCCATCGCGCCCGCAGGCACGACTTTTTATATCATGGACAGACTCTCCAGTCCTCCCGGAGCATGGCTCCAAGTCGGTAAAACCCCGGCTCCCCGCCGGAATTCATCTGAATCGTCATCCCTATGATCCCATTCACGTTTCATGCGCACAAGCTTCTGCCCAACTCCTCCCTGGTGGAGACGATGTTCCAGACCGGCATGTGTTTCCGAGTGGTGAAGAGCAAAATCTTCGGGCTGCTGCAGCTCGAGATGAATTTTACTCCATCATTCCCGGAACCTTTTGCTCATGCGCCAGTTTGCCTGGCAAGTTTTCAGAATCGTCAATATCTATCCAAAAATCAGTTGACAACCCTGCCTTCCATCCCCCGCTTCAGCACGTTCCTGGCAGTATTCGTCTTCTCCTCCGCCGAATACCCGCAGGCATTGCAGAGGAAAATCCCTTTCTTCCTGCCGCCGCTCTCCACCGCGCCGCAGCTGCTGCACTCATTGCTGATGTCCTTCCCCAGCACCTCCACGATTTCCACCGACTGCTCTCTGCATTTCTGCTCCAGGCGGCTGCGGATGTAGCCTCTCTGCCACATGGCCACGGAATGGTTGATTTTCCGGTTGATGCCGCCCGCCTTTGGCCTGGGCATTCTGACGATGTAGATCCTCCTGGGCTTCTCTGTGCGCAGGAAGCGGTTCAGCTCCTGGTTGATATAGCTGTGGAGCCGCTCCTCCATCCGATGCCTCCGGGCATTGTACTTCCTGCGCCCCGGGTTGTCGGCTCTGTTGCGGTTATAGCTCCTGGTCTGCTGCCTGACCCATTCGGCATATTCCGTCTGCAGAGCGCCCAGTTCCTCGCCATAATGATGCCCTTCCTGGGTGGTGAGCATGGTGAACATCCCCATGGCCAGTCCTATCCGGTTCACATAGTCCTCATGAACCCGCACCGCCACATCCACCGCGGTCATGATTTCAACATTCCCTTCCTGGGGATACAGTCTGACATAAAGCTGACGCTTGTACTGGTTCCCGTCTGTCAGGGGCACGAAGACCCGCTTCCGGTTCTCTTTGGTGGAAATGTAGATTCCTCTGCTGCCGTCCTTCTCCCCGTAGCGGTAGGCTCGCTCCGCAACGGAAAATCCCCATGGCGGCTGCACCGAAGCCTGTGGCTCTGTCTCCGCCTTGTCCGTTTCCCTGCTTTTCACCCGGTACTTTCGCACCTGTCTGCACAGATAGCGGTGGAGCTTTTCCGCATCCACTTTGGATGCCAGTTCCTCCTGCTTCCTCTGCAGCTCCCGGGGCAGGACGATGGGCTCCTGGTTCAGCACGGCGGTAAAGGCGTTGTTCACCTTCAACAGGAACCGGAGGTAATGCTTCTCCTCCTCGGTCAGACCCTCATTCCTGCCAATCAGCTGCAGCACCCGGGATTTTGTCCGGGCCCACTGGCTTTTGATGTCCCCCAGCGCATCGAACACGGCCAGGTAAAAGTACACCGACGGCAGCCCCAGCTCTCCCCGCAGGCCGCTCTCCGTCATCTCATTCTGGACGGTGTAGCCGGGATACAGTTTGGACAGCCCTCCGATGCCGCTGTACCTCTGGTATACATAGCGCTTCACCTTGCCGTAATCCGCCGCAATCTCCTGCAGCTTCTTCATATCCTCCGCGCAAAGCGGGGTCTTGCTGTACTGGTGGACGGTCTTGCATACCTTGTCTGACGGCATTTTGGAGTTCCCTTTACTCTCTATAAACACATGACAATGCGCGATTCCCAAAAAGTGTACTTTTTGGCTACTATCAAAAGATGGGCACAATTACCAAGAAAAATATCTGTTTACGCTTGATTTTATGCCCATCTTGTATTAAAATAGGATAGGTTAACAGCCATATAGCCGATTCTCAAAAAGTACACTTTTTGGTATCATTTCAGACAAATCGAGTAGGAGGAAATTTCTCTAATTGAGAAATTTCCGACCTCTCACACCACCGTGCGTACCGTTCGGTACACGGCGGTTCAATCAACTTAACAAGTTACTCGCCTTTCGGCGTAGTAGTCCGACATGGAAACTAATCCAAACCGGGTTAGTCTCTCTTTCGTAACAGCCACATTCATTGCTCCTCTTTGGCATACATAGGCAATTCTTGCTCCTGTATATGCCGTTGACCATGCATATTTGCAGCTGATACCTAATTCTATCAGGTTCTTTGCTCTATTCTGCGGTGTTTTCCAATGCTTCCATATGCACATACGAAGCCGGTAGCGGATTTGACTGTCTAGCCGTTCGCATAACCCTTTCATGCTGCCGATTTTGAAATAGTTTATCCATCCTCGGATAAGTTGGTTGAGCTTCTTGACTTTGTATCCATTGCTCACTCCCCAACTCCTGCATGTGAGTTTCTTCATCTGCTCCCTGAACTTTGCCGCCGCTTTCGGGTGGGGTCTGGCTTTATACCCTTTGGCAAATGAGTCATAGTAGAATCCAAATCCCAGATACCTGATTCCCTTGGGCTTATCCACCTTACTTTTCTCCCCATTTACTTTCAGGCCCAGCCTTTCTTCGATAAATCGGGTGACGCTCTTCATTACCCGTTCTGCCGCCTGCCTGCTTCCAGCCATGATAATCAGGTCGTCTGCGTAGCGGACGAAATCCAGCCCCCTTGCTTCCAGTTCTTTGTCCAGTTCGTTCAGCATGACGTTCGCTAACAGCGGCGAAATATTTCCGCCCTGCGGCGTGCCCACTATGGTATCTTCATACTCGTCGTCTATCATCACTCCACTGACCAGGAACTTCCTTACTACCGATATGACATCCCCATCCTTGATTGTACGCCCGAAGATAGTCATCAGCTTGTCATGGTCTACTGTGTCAAAGAACTTTGCAAGGTCAATGTCTACAACCCAGCTGTGTCCGTCATTCATCATCTCTAATGCTTTCAGGACTGCCTGCTGTGCACATCGGTTCGGCCTGAACCCATAGCTGTGGTCGTGGAACTGCTCTTCAAATATCGGAGTGGGCACCTGTGCTACTGCCTGCTGCACAAATCTGTCTACCACCGTTGGTACTCCGAGTTTTCTTGTCCCGCCCTCTGGTTTGGGTATCTCCACCCTGCGGACTGGCTGCGGCTTATATTTCCTCGTCCGCAGCTTCTCCCTGATGCTTTCGCCGTTTTCCCAAAGGTATGCGCCAAGCTCTTCGACAGTCATCCCGTCCACGCCTGCCGCGCCTTTGTTCCTTACGACTTGCAGGTACGCGGCATTAAGGTTATCCTTGCTCAATACCTGCTCCATGAGACTACTCGTGTCCATGCGTTGTTTCCTTTCTGCCCCTTTTGCCTTTGCCGCCTTTGAAGTCATCGACAGGCGTATGCTCTGGCTACGAAGTGGAACGTACTTCAACTGATTGATTGTTCAGCCCTTCGCTCCATTCCCATTACAGGAACTTCTTCACTACTATGGCTTCTGCTGACTCCTCACAGTTCGTTGTTACTACGGCTGATGAGACCGCCTGTGAGACCTCCACGCTTAAGGCGCGCGCTCTTTCCCCTCACCTATCCGCCACATCTACTCGTACTTCCGGCAACTTTTGGACTTCATCTCTTTTGGCAGACTTATCCGTATTTCCGAGCCTTATATGTGATTTCTGTCCGTCGGACCAAGGGTTTGCCTACAGCTTCTTTCAGATTCCACCTCACGATGGACACCCTTGCTGTTCAGCTATACACTTCCTCGTTGCCTAGGCGTGTTAGGGACTTTCACCCATTAGAGCGCGCCCATGGCGCGCAAACCAAAAAAGCCGGGACATTTCATCCCGGCTCCCTTTATACCATTCCCCTTCCGCGGCTTCCCGGAGCAGAAGCATCCCGTTCCAGGCTCCCGGCAGCGCCCCGAACAGCTCCCGGCATCTGCACCCACAGACTCAATTTCAGCCTCCAATCAACACCTGTTTTCCCCTGAACGCAAATCCATACTTTTGAATCCGCTCTGCCGGGAATCCCTTTTCCAGCAGCGCGGCATCATACCCTTTCTCCTCAATCTGCTGCAGCGCAGCCTGTACCGTATCCTCAAGGCTCTTCTCTTTTCTCGGATTGTTTACCTTGAATTCTATAATAATCGCATCTCTTCCGCAAGTATTTGATACCGCGTCCCCGGCGGGATTCCTCGGCTCCAACAGCACATCATAGCGCCCAAAGCCACTCTCCCGGTTGGAGGTAATGCTGTATCTATCCGCCAGATCCACCATCAGTCCCAGCACAAAACCGTGGTAAAAACGCTCCGGCTCCGCTTCCTCCGATGGCTTCACCCCCGCGTCAAAGCTGCTGAAGGTAGCCAGCGCCACCCGGTTCATATACAGATTCATGGCATCCAAATCTCCCAACAGCAGAGCTTTGATAAAGGTATTGTAATGGGGCGTATGGTCGCGGAACCACCCGTCTATCATCCGCTCGAACATCAGCCTCACTTCCCGGTTGGTAAGCTTCAGCCCATACTTCCAGCTTCCGTAAGGAGGCCTTTCACAGCTCTCTACCCTTAAGTATCCACTGGCCAGAAACAGGCTCCAGACAGCGCTCTGGCTGTAATCAAGTTGGTCAAAAACGATTTGTTCGTCAATCTCCGTATATAAGATTCCATCCCCAAGCAAAAGCTCCATTGTCATCTTTATATCCGGGCTGCCCTCCCGAATCAGCTTGCCCACCAGGCTGTTAGAACTGGTGTTTGCCCAGTAAGCGGCAAATCCACCATTTTTTAGATAATTCAGAATAGACCAGGGGTTATAAATATCTCTCTGCCTGCCAAAAGTGAAGCCGTCATACCAGTTCTTCACTTCCTTCTGCCTATCTCCCATCCCATATTCGTCCAGCGCGGCAAATACCTCCTGTTCCGTAAAGCCAAAGCTGTCTGCATACAAATCAGACGTAGCAGTCACCACCTCCAGATTGTTCAGATCGGAGAAAATCGACTCCTTGCTGACACGAGTGATTCCGGTCATGATTGCCCGTTCCAGATAAGGGTTCGTCTTAAAGGAGGCATTGAACAGGCTCCGTAAGAACTCCACTACCTCCCGCCAATAACCGTGTACATAGGCTTCCTGCATGGGCGTATCGTATTCGTCCAACAGGAGGATGACTTTTTTGCCATAATAGCGTGAAAGGAAGGACGACAGCGCATGCAGCGAATTCGTAGCCAGATAGTCTGCCATGTCCACAGATACTCCCCGGAACCTTTCCTTCTCCCGCTCATTCAGGCATCCACTGTCCAGAAGGAAATCATATTTGTCATACAGTTCTGTAATAATCTGACAGATCTGCGTCCTGGCGCCCGGAAATGTGGTCTCCTTCACCCTGGCAAAAGAAAGGCTGATGACGGGATATGTCCCCTGCAGCTGCCGATACCGCTCTTCCTTCCAGATGGAAAGGCCTTCAAAGAGTCCTGCCTTCCCTGCACATTCCACGGAAAAGAAATATTCCAGCATGCTCATCGTCAATGTCTTACCAAAGCGTCTGGGGCGGGTAATCAGAGTAACGGCATCCTGATTCTCCCACCATTCCCTGATGAAATCCGTCTTGTCAATATATACTGCTTAACGATTTCACTTGCCGTGAAATCAGACTGCATAACGCTGACCGGTTCAATCGCATGATTGCATTAGGCAGTATTCAGCGTTATGCAGTATAAAAGCAGTTCGCCTGAATCAATTGCTCGAAATTTTGATGTCCGATTCCTACAGTCCTTGCTGCCATACTACGCCTCCCATATCCTGAACCGCTTTCGCGGTTTCCCAGCATCCCATTACGAAGAAACCCTCTTTTTCATTCACATTATCCTACAGCACCCCAAACAATCCCCTGACATCCTCATCCGCAATAATCCGATCACTGCCCTTCCCCTCATTCGCCAGCATCGCCTCCACCTTGCCCGCAATGGTCACATCGATGAACCGCCCCACATCGATCCCCCGCAGCTCGAAGAACAGCAGCGGCTGCTCGTCCAGGCGCACTCCCACTCCGTACAGGGCCGCCGCCACATGCTTGCACAGAAGCGCCCAGTCCGGGCAGCTGCAGCTGAAGCTGATCTCCCGGGGCGTGGGGAACAGGCCGTCCTTCCCCTGGAACAGCTCCTGCATCTGCTCCGGGAAGTTCCCATTCAGCAGCTCCTCCATATTTTCAATCTTGCTGCCGCATTTCTCGATGATTCCCTGGCATTTCTCCTCGGAAAGGGGGCTGATGCGGATTTCCACCTTGTAGGGCACCTTTCTGGTTCCCTGCACCCTGGCCTGGATTTTTCCCTTCTGAATCTTCAGATCCAGCACCGCTCCGGCTCGGACATAGCGCTTGCCCCTGTCCAGACGGCTTTCATAGTCCGCATACCGCTCCAGGTTCTCGCACCAGGCCTTGCCCCACCAGTTGCGCACAATCGTCCTGCCCTGCACCGTGACGGGCTCCAGCGCCGCGCCCTTCTTCTTTTCCTTTTTTCTGCTCTCTGCCGCGTTCTTTTTGATTTCCGCCGCGGTAGGCTGCTCATACGTTGCCGTCTCCCAATATCTGTTCATCCTGTTCTCCTTCCAAGGCCTGGACTTCCCTTTATGCCGATTACAGGGCCTGCCCCAGCAGCATCAAAATGCGTCACGCCGCTCACGTCTTTTCGCCATGCCGTCTGTCTAATCGGCGCCATTCGGAAAGCACCGGCCAATCCCATGAAATCCGGCTCTTCTTCCGTGTGCAGTTTCGGATTTCTTTACACGCTCAGCTTCAGCATGGCCATCAGCTCCTCATTGCCCAGCTCCGTGATCCACTTCTCCCCGCCGGAGCCGATCACGTTCTCCGCCAGTTCCTTCTTGGATTCGATCATGGCGTCGATCTTCTCCTCGATGGTTCCCTGGCAAACCAGCTTATGCACCACCACGTCCTTTTTCTGGCCGATCCGGAAGGCCCGGTCTGTGGCCTGGTTCTCCACGGCGGGGTTCCACCAGCGGTCGAAATGAATCACATGGTTGGCTTTGGTCAGGTTCAGGCCGGTTCCACCCGCCTTCACGGACACCACCATAAAGGGCACATATTTCTCCCCCTGGAAATCCTCCACGATCTTCCCCCGCTTCGCCACCGGCGTGCCGCCATGGAGCACATGTCCTTTCCTCCCGAAGACCTGCTCCAGGAACGCCGCCAGGTATTCCGTGATTTCCTTGAATTGCGTGAACACGATCACTCTTTCCCGTTTCTCGTATATGGTCTCGCAGATATCCTTCAGCATCAGGAGCTTCCCGCTCTCCTCCATGGCATAGGCGGACTGCCCCAGGAATTGATCCGGATGGTTGCAGATCTGCTTCAGCTTCATGATGGTGGTGAGGATGATGCCGCTGCGCTGGATGCCCTCCACCTTATCGATCATCTGCTCCATGTCCGCCACCGCTTTCCGGTAGAGGACGACCTGCTTCCTGCTCAGTGCCACATAGTCCACGCTCTCCAGCTTCTCCGGCAGATCCGAGATGATTTTTTTGTCCGTCTTCACCCGCCGGAGCATGAAGGGCGACACCATTGTCTTCAATCTCATGTAGCCCTCCGGATGCTCGTTTAAGCCCTTGCAGTATTCATGGAATTCTTTTGCGGTGCCCAGGAGCCCCTTGTTCAGGAAATCGAACAGCGACCACAGGTTCATAAGCTCGTTCTCGATGGGCGTGCCCGTCATCACGATGCGCATCCGGGCGCTCAGCTTCTTGATCTCCCGGGTCTGCTTGGTGCCGGGGTTCTTGATGGCCTGCGCCTCGTCCAGGATGACGCAGTCCCATTTAATCTCCTGCAGGCCCCTGACACGCGCCGCCATGCCGTATGTGGTGATGGTCAGGAACGCCCGGCTTTCCGCCAGCTCCTCTTCCAATACCCCGGCGCTGCGTCCGTGGAGCAGCATGAAATCCAGTCCGGGCGCAAATCTCTCCGCCTCCCGCTGCCAGTTGCCCAGAAGGGAAGCCGGCAGCACCAGAAGGGCTCTGGCCGTCGGGTTCTGGGTGCGCAGCCTCTCCAGATAGGCCAGCACCTGGACCGTCTTCCCCAGCCCCATGTCGTCCGCCAGGCAGGCTCCGAAGCCCAGCCCGTCCATGTAGTTCAGCCAGGTATAGCCGTTCTTCTGGTAAGGCCGCAGGGTAGCCTGGAATGTCTTCGGCACCGGGGCTTTCCGGATGGTCTCGGGCTTGCGCATGTGCGTCAGGAATTCCGCCAGCCACTGTCCGTTGGACACCGCTGCCCCCACGTCCTTCTGTCCCTTCCCCTGCCCCAGCTCCAGCTGCATGGCATCCAGCAAGGTCATCTCTCCCGGCATTCCCTCCAGCCTCGCAAGCAGCTCCCGCAGCTTCTCATGGTCTACCTCCACCCATTTCCCTTTCAGCAGCGCTAACCCTTCAGTCTGCTCCAGGAGCCTTCGCACCTCCTCCTCGGTGAGCTCCTCCCCGTCCACCACCAGCTTGGGACGCACGCCGATCAGCGTGTCAAAGCCCAGCATGGAGGGCTTCTCGTCCCCCAAGCTGGCCTCCAGGGTGACGCCCGCCGCCTTCCTTTTCCACCAGTTGGGTATCCGGCACAGGATCCCCGCCTGTTCGATGTCCTCGATCCGTTTCAGGAAATCGTAGGCCTCCTGTGCCGTCAGCCGCAGAGGGTGGAACATCTCGCCGCTCTCCATGAAGCCCGCGATCAGCTCCGATACCTCCGCGGCGCGGTTCAGGCAGGACAGGAGCTTCAGGAGCTTGTCCCGTTCATCCTTATACTCTGTCAGGGCATATTTCAGCGGCACATGGCGCACCTTGCCCGCCGCGTCTCTGGTGGCATAGGTGGCCAGGAAGGCAAAGGGGTATTCTTCCCCCCTGTTCTCCACCAGGTGGAAGAAAATCCGCTCGGGCACATGGAGATGCTGGCTCTTCTCCGTCAGGTACATCTCCACCGTCCCCTGATAGCCCCGTATCTCCTCCCTGAAGATCTTCAGCAGCCTGCGGAAGACCGCGGCGATCCACTTCCCGTCCACATGCTCCGCCCCGATGGCGAAGGGCACCGCCCGCAGGAGCGCCTCCACATCCTCTTCCAGAGCCTTCACCTCCACCTTTTCCCGGGCCAGTTCCAGCTCCGGCAGCCTGGTCAGGCATCTCAGGAAGGTGTCGGATACCAGGTACAGGAAGCTTCCGGAGGCCGTAGGATTTTCGCTCCTCTCCTCGAATCCCATCTGGTACAGGGCATAGTATCTGTCCGCCTCGAACCGGCTCCTCCATGCATCCCCGCCGCTCTCCTCCTGAAGGGACGGGGCGTCCGGATAGAAATCTTTTTCCGTGAAAATGAACTGCAGCCCTTCCCCGCTGGTATTTGTCTTATCCATAAAAATCGTCCTTCCGTGTTTTTTCTTTCGATATATTGTTATCTGTCCTTGATTTCAAGGCTGCCCTGCCGTTCCCGCGGCTGTCTGCCCCCGCTCTCACGAATCCGCCTTTGGCCTCCCGTCCTTCCCTTTCGCCCCCAGGGCCTCAAGGGCCGCCTCCGCCTTTGCCGCCACCTGCTTCTTCCGATTCTCCCTGGCGATCTCGAACAGCGACCCCACGATCTCCTTCAGCGCCTTCACGGTCTCTTCATCCACCTCTTTCAGCGCGGCGATCACCCCGTTCATGCTCTTCTTCCACTCCGCCGTGAAATCGATCAGATTGTCCGCCTGCGAAGCAGTAATCACCTGATACAGCGTGTCCACGAAGGTGCGCAGCTGCTGTTCGTTCAGGGACAGAATCCACTGGTTCAGGTTGTTGTCCATCTGCTGTCTGCGCTCATACAGACGGTCTGCCCGCACCAGATGGTTCCCCGTCACCAGCCAGGTATAGGGGTCGTGCTGGAGCAGCCCGAAGGTCTTGCTCTTCACCACCTGGAAATACATGCCGGACTCGAATATCATCCCCACCAGGGAGGAATTGGGCAGAATCTTCACCACCCTGTCCGCTATCTTCCCATAATCGCACTCCCGCAGCACCTCCGGCCGAAAGCCCGGCCCGTCCATGCTGTAGATTTTCAGGATACGATCCTGTATATCCGGCTTGCAGTTCATGGCGCTGTACACCGCCAGGTTCCCGCCCTTGGAGTGGCCTCCCACATAGAGCGGGCCGCCGAATCTCCCGGCCACCCTGTTCAGATACTCCACGCTTATGGCCTGTCCGGGCACCGGCGTGAGGAACGCCATGTTGAAGTCCTCCTTCCACCCTACGATAGTCTCGTCCGTACCCCGGTAGGCCACATAGCGGCTCCCGTCCCCCAGGGTAAAAGTCACCGCCGAGAACTGGGTCTCCCACCGCTCCTCTATTACATTTACGTAGTAATTCAGTTCCAGGTTCCGGAAGCGCTTCCCCTGAACCATCCTCTCGTAGAGGGCGCGGTTTGGCTTCTCATAGCGCACGTCCGCAAAGAGCTTCTCAAAATCCGGATGCTCCTTCAGGCTCTCCAGCGTGACACCCGGCCTCTCAGACGGCTCCACCAGAAATCCCTTCGAGACTTCCGCTTCGGCCTTATCTGCCGTTTCCCTTTCCGCCCCCATCGCTTCGGATGCCCCCGCTTTGGATGCCTCCACTCCAGATGTCTCCGCTCCAGATGTCTCCGCTTTACACGCCTCCACTCCAGATGTCCTCACTTTGGACACCTCCGCTCCAGATACCTTCACTTCGAACGCCTCCGCTCCAGATGCTCCAGATGCCCCCATTTCAGATGCCCCCGCTCCGGCATGTAATCCGCCTCCCGCCCCCGGTACGCCGGGCATGCCATCCTCTGCCCCAGGCACCATCCCGTCAAACTTCAGATACGCAAGCTGGCACAGCGCCAGGCTGTCCACATCCGTCATGGGCATTTCCCGAAAAGTGTATTTCCCATATTTTTCCAGATAGTTCAGCAATGTCCCCATCTTACACCTCTCCCGCAAAACATCCTCATTCCTGTCCCGGATTCGGCGCTCCGGCATCCCCATATCCCTTCCGGCCCGGCTTCCCCCCATGCCCCATATGCCGCCTCCGGCACTGCCCTGCAGAACCGCATCGACCCCAAATCAATACTTCCCTGCCTTTTCCGCAGCCGGGAGGGGAATCAGAGCACGATGCATATTATAACCACAATCATGAAAACAATGATATACAGCGCCCATGCCCACTTATTTCCCAGATTCACAGTCCAGCTGCACTCATGATTCCGTCTCTTGACAATCAGCCTTTTATCCTCTCTGTTGAAATATATCCTTCCCGTTATCCATCCTTCGTCCCTGTGGCCTGATTTCACAAAAATCCTCCATGCCGCCCTGGCGGCTCAAATCGAAACGTGAACCCCCTTCCTGCCAGATTTCATACCGGACTTCACGCGTTCCTGGTATACCTGCACCGCGGAAAGGAGCTGCAGCCCCAGAACGCGCCGAATTTCCCCTTGCGCTTCACCAGGGCCCCGCCGCAGTTCGGGCAGCTTTCCTCCGTTGCGCTGGCCCTGCTCCCCGAAGCATTTCCCCCCATGCTCTGCGCCCTGCTCCCCAGTATCCTGCCCATGCATTCGTAGCACTGCCGGTTCATGTCACAGTCCTTCAGGGCTCTGTGCGCCCCCTGGGTATCAATCCCGAAATGGGCTGCCAGATCCGTCAGCCTGTATCGGTACAGCCCGGGCAGACAGCTTTTGGCCAGATACAGCGTATCCACATAATCGTTTGGCACCGTCCGCTTCAGCGCCCTGGCAGCGCCGTTATAGAGGAAGAGCATGTCGAAGGTATGTATATTGTGTCCTACAAGCACGTCTTCTCCTATGAAGGCAAGGAACCTGCCCAGCGCGTCCCGCAAATCCGGGGCCTCCCGCACCATCCTGTCCGTGATGCCATTGACCCTGGAGGCCGCATAGGGAATGGGCCTGCCGGGATTCACCAGCGTGGAGAACTCCTCCGCCGCTTTTCCCTCCCGCACCCGTATGCCGGAGATTTCAATCATCTCATCCGCCTCAGGGCTCAGCCCCGTGGTCTCCAAATCGAATACCACATAATCCTTTGTGTACAGGCTCAGCCTTTTTCCTCTTTCCGCCGCCATCGCATCCTCCTTGGTCCTTTTACCCTTTTCCCCTGCCCTGCAGGACAGGCTTTTATATGAGGAAAAGAGGCTGCAGCAACAGCCCCTTTCCAAACGATACGTTTCTCTTACGTTATTTTTCCTTCTTCGGAAGGAATTTCTGCCGGAACACATACCACAGGCTTCCCGCCAGGCAGATGGAGGAGTATGCGCCGCAGACGATGCCCACCATCAAAGGCAGCGCGAAGTCCCGGATGCTGGTGACGCCCAGCACATACAGCACCGCCACCATGATGAATGTGGTCAGGGAGGTGAAGATGCTCCTGGACATGGTCTGCGTGACGCTCTTGTCCACGATGTCCTTCAGGTCGTCCTTGTGGCTCATGGTCGCCATATTCTCACGGATACGGTCGAAGATGACGATGGTGGCGTTGATGGAATAGCCCACAATGGTCAGCATACAGGCCACGAAGGTATTGCTCACGGAGACCCTGGCCACCGCGTAGAACGCCAGCACCACCAGCACGTCGTGCAGCAGCGCGATGATGCTGCTTAAGCCGAACCGGAGATCCTTGAACCGGATGCGGATGTAGAGCAGCATGAATATGATGGCCACCACCACCGCGATTACGGTGTCCGACTTCATCTCACTGCTGATGACGGAGCTGATGGTCTCGGAGGTGATCATATTTTCCTCCACGCCGAACTTGTCCACGAACATCTGGTTCAGCTCTTCCCTCTGCTCCACGTTCAGGGTGGAAGTCTTGAAGATGACCTCATTGGAGTCCTGAACCGTCTGGATCTGAACCGCGCCTCCCGCGATCTCTTCAATAAAAGGCGCCACCTCGGCATTGGCCTTCTCCAGCGTCATAGCCTCAGGGAACGCCACCGTGGTAGCCGTACCGCCCTTGAATTCCAGGCTGTAGTTCAGCGCGTCCCCGGAGGATGCCTTGTGCACACCCATGACGATGAATCCGGCCGCGATCACCGCCAGGGAGACACCGAAGAAGATGCCTTTCCTGGAAACAATGGACAATGCCTTGCGCTCCCTGCCCACGCCGTAGAGCTTCTCGCTCTTAAGTCCCAGGGCATAGAACGCGTACAGCAGATATCTGGTCACCACCAAAGCCGTGAACATGGAGAGCACGATGCCCAGCGCCAGAGTCTGTGCAAAGCCCTTCACCGTGCCGGGTCCCAGCAGGAGCAGTACGCCCGCGGCGATCAGCGTGGTGATGTTGCCGTCGATGATGGCGGAAAGCGCCTTGTCGAAACCGATTTTTATCGCATTGCGCACAGTCTTGCCCGATGCCAGTTCTTCGCGGATACGTGCAAAGATAATCACATTTGCGTCCACCGCCATACCGATGGACAGGATGATGCCCGCCACGCCCGACAATGTCAATGTCATGTCAAAGCCGTTCAGCAGCAGAATCACCAGCGCCACATAGCACAGCAGCGCGATTCCCGATGCCAGGCCAGGAATCAGATACACCACTATCATGAAGATGATGACCAGCGCCAGGCCGATGGCCCCTGCCTTCAGGCTGGTGTCGATGGCCTCCACGCCCAGCTGGGCGCCCACCACCTTGGAGTGCAGCTCCTCCAGCTCCAGCTTCAGGCCGCCGATGCGGATGGTGGATGCCAGGTTCTCCGCCCTTTCATAAGACTCCATGGGGGAAATCTGGGCGCTGCCGTCGGTGATGACCGCGTTCACCCCGGGAGCGCTGATGATGTTTCCGTCATAATAAATCGCCAGGGACTCATTCTTGTCAAAGGCCCTCTGTGTGACTTCCGCGAATTTCTTCGCGCCCTCGTCCGTCATGGTCAGGCTCACCGCGAACTCAGAGCCCATGTTGGTCTGGAGGCTGCCCGCGCTGGCTTCCTTCACATCCGTGCCCTGCACCTGGATGGAACCGTCCTCCAGCAGCTCGTCGATGGTCTTGTTCAGCACATACCCCACGCCGTAGGTGCCGTCCGGGTTCTGTACTGTCTGCTGGCTGTAGTTCTGATTGCCCTGGTCGTCCGTCTGGGCGATGAAATACAGCGTACCGGGCCTGCCCAGCTCCTGCAGGATGGCATTGGCATCGCTGACGCCGGGAATCTCGATATTGATCCTGTCAGTGCCCTCCTGATAGACAATGGCCTCCGTGCTGTAGTTCTCCACGCGCTTCTGCAGCTTCGCTATGGTATCGCTCATGTCCGTGGCGCTGGGATCTTCGTCCCCCACCACCTGATAGGTGATGCTGACGCCGCCGGCCAGGTCCAGGCCTAAGTTGATGTCAGACATGCTCCCCTCACCCTCCGGATTCACGCCGAAGACGTCCACATAGGTGACGCCTATCAAAGCCAGCAGGACACAAAGCAATACTACAATCGCCTTGTTCTTTTTCATGTTCTTTTATCCTTTCTTTAATTTATGGTTCTGCAAGTATCCGTCAGGTACCAGGGCTCTCGGCTCGGCATAGCGCACACGCCCGCCTGTGTCCGCGCGTTTCAAGAGCATCTGGCGGATGCCTGCCAGTTTATAGCTCCGCCTCCGCGACTTTCAGCATAATCGCGCATTCCACGCGCTTGCGCTCCAGCTCACAGCCCACATCGTAAGCATCGTTGATATTGCCATGGAAATTATAGGAATTTGCTGCGCAGCCGCCGCTGCAGTAGAATTTGGCAAAGCACTTCCTGCACTTCTCCTTGGCATAGACATTGCAGCTCTTGAATTCATCCCGGATATCACTCCGCAGAACTCCTTCCTCCACATTGCCCATGAGGAATTTTTCATTCCCTACGAACTGGTGGCAGGGATACAAATCACCCCAGGGCGTCACGGCCAGATATTCCGTCCCCGAGCCGCAGCCGGAGAGCCGCTTAGCCACACAGGGCCCTCCCTCTAAATCTATCATAAAGTGAAAAAAATTGAAAGCCTTTCCCTCTTTCCTGCGCTTTATCATTTCCGCCGCCAGCCTGTCATATTCCTCCTTCAGCGCCGGCAGGTCTTCCTCCCGGATAGCGTAATCGTCCTCCGGCCCCGCCACCACGGGCTCCACGGAAATCTGCTGAAAGCCCAAATCCGCCAGATGCAGCACATCCCTGGAAAAGTCCAGATTATTTCGGGTAAAAGTGCCACGCACATAGTACCTTTCCTGCCCTCTGCTCTCGGCCACCTTCTGGAACTTCGGCACAATCAGATCATAACTGCCCTGTCCGCCTCGAAAAGGACGCATTTTATCGTTAATTTCTTTACGGCCATCGATGCTTAAAACGATATTTGCCATCTCGCGGTTGGCGAATTCCAGAATCTCGTCATTCAAAAGCACACCGTTGGTAGTCAGAGTAAAGCGGAATTTCTTGTTGTTCGGCTCTTCCAGGCTCCGGCCGTACTCTACCAAATCATGCACCACCTGCCAGTTCATCAGCGGCTCCCCGCCGAAGAAATCCACCTCCAGATTCACCCGGTTCCCGGAATTAGCTACCAAAAAATCCAGCGCTTTCTTCCCTGCCTCCAGGCTCATCAGCGCTCGCCTGCCATGGTACTCTCCTTCTTCCGCGAAACAATACTTACAGGCCAGGTTGCAGTCGTGAGCGATATGGAGGCACAGCGCTTTCACCACTGTATGACGCTTCTTAAAGTCAAAGACATAGTTCTCGTAGATATCCTTTGCAAACAGCGTCTCGTCCCCCACAAGCTCCAGAACCTCATCCACAGCCTCCGAAATCTCCCCCACAGGATAGGGCAGGTTTTCCCCTTCTAAAAGAGAGTTTCTGACGGCATCCGCATCCCTCACGCCCTGTTCCACAAGGGATTCCACCAGCGGAATGATGTCGTAGACCACATCGTCCACCACATGGATGGAACCGCTGTTGACATCCATGACGATATTGTATCCATTGCTTTTATATTGGTGTATCACTGAAATATCCCTTTCCCTGTGCCTAAATATAGCAACAAAGTTCAAGCAGCGAAAGAATCCGCTGCTTGCCCTGAATGAAAACGCACGCTTATGTAACTATTGTAGTTACAATTCACGACTCCTTCTGCGTCACAGCCGTAAATAGCAACACTATTTTACCTTCTCACAGCTCTGATTTCCCACTGTGCAGGAAGTCTTACATGCAGACTGGCAGGAGGTCTGGCACTCACCGCAGCCGCCTTTCTTCATGGATTCTTTCAGGTTCCTTGTGGTCAAAGTCTTGATATGCTTCATCTCAAAAAAGCCTCCTTACATTTTCTTGAAACTTTTTGTAGTATATCATAAAATATCTATTTGTAAAAGGGTTTTTTCAAAAAAAGTGGCACTCCTCCGCAAACTGCTGCTTACTTTTAGATGGCATAAAGATTTTCCGCTAAATCAGTTTGATTTTTCAAGTCTTATAAAACATATAGAAAAGGAATCGCTCATACCGGATATTATTGTTGACACGGACACAGGGATAGAGTTTTATGGTGCAGATACCGTTTCAAAAGAAATTCTGATCAGCATTCTTAAAAATTTTAATATGCTTGATAACCTTGCCCAAAATGACAGCAAACAACAATATGAAAAACATACACATCTTGGTGTCAAAAGTCATCGCCCTGTTTGCAGGCATTGCCGCTCTGCGGAGAACACCGGGCATTCCGGCGTGCTGTCCCTGCTGACAGCCCCGGAATGCCTGGCTTGGGGATGCAGATCTGGATGCCGGTCTCTCCTGTACGGATCTCCTCACCTCCTGCCGCCGCAGGCGCCCTGTCCGGGGAAAACGACTATGCTGCCCGGGAGCCTTCCCCGGTTCACGGTTCGTCCTCCCAGTATTCCTCCAGCCGCTCCAGCGCGGCCTGGACTTCCGCGTCCCCCTGTTCGGCGGCCTTTTCATACCATTCCGTGGCCGCATACACATCCGGCTCCACGCCCCTTCCGGTTTCGTAGCATAATCCCAGGTTGTACTGGGCGGTAACGGAGCCCTGCACGGCTGCCTTGGCGAACCACAGGGCAGCCTTCCGGTCGTCCTGCGCCACGCCGTTGCCTGTGATGTAGGCGATGCCCGGGTTGAGCTGTGCCTGCATATGCCCCTGGGCTGCCGCCTTCGCGTACCATACCGCGGCCTGGGCGCTGTCCTGCTCCACGCCGTATCCTTATTCTCACAGACGATTTCCCCGCCCTCATTTTTCCTGGCGCCGCAGAGCCCCGTCTGTCCGGGGGCAAGACTACAGTGTGTATGCAAACCTGACACCCCCTGCGTTGGAAATGCCGCTTTCGGCGGCACATACAGCAGAAAAGCATTTCTGCTGTCAGCAACAATTGGCGCAGCCGGAAGAATGCCCTCCGGCACATCTCACAGCACTTTAGCATAGATATAGCTGTCAAAGCGCACGTCCATATGATACTTGCCAAATTCCGCCCGCCTCTCCACAGCAAACCCGAATTTCCGCAGCAGGGCATTGGACGCAAGGTTCCCCACCGCCACCTCTGCCGTCACCTTCTCTCCGCCCCTGGCCCTGATCCACTCCATCGCCAGCCCAAGGGCTTCGCTGCCATAGCCGCTTTTCCAGTGCTTCCTGTGGATGCAGTAGCCGATATCATACACTTTTTCCCTTTCATCGGGAAACATGCAGAAGGATCCCACGGGTTCCCCTGTGTCCGCAAGCTCGATGACAAGATAATATCCCAGCTGGCTCTCCCCGAGGGTGTCCAGCGCTTTCTGATAAGCCTGGTCCACATACTCCGCGGTAGGATCGCTCATATATTTCCCGTTTTCTTCATGGAACCACATGCCCGTCAGAAACTCCAGGTCGGACTTCTCATAATTGCGGACAAGGATCCGCTCCCCCCGCATGGGGTTGTCTATCCTCATAAGTCTTCCTCCTCCCAGCCCGGAATCCGAAGCGTCCGGATATAGGCCGCAAGCTCCCCTGCCATCTCCTCTGCCTCCGGTATCCGCAGATGCCCCGGGGTGCCTGCGCCGTTCCTTCTGAACGTATATTTCGTAATCCTCCCGTCCAGCAGGGCGATCCCGCCCTGGGCGATGTCGTGTATCTGGGCATCCAGCTTCCTGGCCGTCATCCAGGCGCAGGAATACCAGCTGTTGGAATATTCCCAATTGTGGACCGGATCCGGCTTTCCCACGTACTCCACCGCCTCCGACACCTCCCCGGCGGACACTGAGTCTCCGTACACCTCCATCCTCCGCTTCGGGTTCTCCCTGGCGGGCAGCAGCCGTTCCCCCTCCCCGATCTCCAGCCCCAGAAAGACCATCTCATGACAGGCGTCCTGGCGCTTGAACAGCAGGAGCTCATGCTCTCCGCCGTCTTTTATCGGAATTTCGCATTCCGTCGTCCCATCCTCCGGAAGCCGCAGGACGGACTGCTCTCCGTCCAGAAGATATCCCAGGAAATTGTCCCAGTAGGCATGGCGGTTCTCCACATGCACCTTCAGCACCTGGCCCGTAAACCTGACCGACACGCTGGTGCAGGGAAAGATGAACACAGGGGCATGGCTGTGGCTCCAGTCGATTCTGCCGCTGTAGACCAGCAGGGGATTGTCCGGTTGTATTCTCATTTTGTCTTCCTCCCTTGATCAATCGCTATAGGGCATCGCAAATTGCTCTCTCCTAACTATTTTACCAGAAATCCCCCGCCATGTACATCTAAAAAATTATCCCTGCCGCAATACAGCCACCCCCCATCCATAGGCGGCAGCTCTTCTCCCCTGGTGAGGTAAAACCGGTCATACCGCATCCCCGAAGCCATACTGTACACGTCAAGGACATGCTCTCCTGCTCCAACCACAAGCCGTACCACTGGCACCCACTGGTAAATCTGTTCCGCCTCGTAGCGGAACATGCTTCCGCGATTATACAGCTCCTTCCTTGGAATCATATTTCCATCTAAACCTATACGGTATGCCGACTCCTCTATATAATTGAACTTGGTCAGCATCCACAATCTGTAGCTGCCGCCCTCGCAGCAAAACCGATAATGCATCGCCGGCGCCTCCGCAGAATCTTCCCATTTCAGCTCCGGCCGCCTCACATAAAGACACAGTCCGCTCCTTCCAAAGGATTCCCCGGCGCAGTGGCGCCATAAGTCAGAGGTGACCCAGGCAAATCGGCTCCCGGCCAGCGCCGCAGCCGCGTCAATCCGAACCGCGCCCTCATGTTCTTCAAATATCCTGTTGCCCTGCTCCAGATACCAGACCGGCTCAATACAGTCTCCATATACTTCCGCCTGAACATTCCTGCCGACTTTTACAATAGTATCTCCCATCTCCGTGGCCACATACTCCAGCGCTCTGGGCTTCAGCCAGATGTCACCGTAAAAATCTCTGCACCAGCTTTCCGTATCCCATTCTTCCGGAAGCCTCTGACAGTTTCCGGACAACAAACCGGCAAGATTGTTCTCTTTACGAGGTTCTGTATAGATTACCAGCCTTGAAAATGCGAAATAGGCATCCATGGCATGCAGCTCCAGCCGATGCCGCCCTCCCTTTGCCAACTCCAGTTCCAGATAAAGGCGGTCTACATTATTCAGCACATTCTTCTTCCAATTCCCTTTCCACTCATCGTTGGAAAAGGACTCCATAACCTGCACCGGCCCTCCGTCCAGAGATACCCCGATACGAATCCGCCCTGTGGAGTTCAGGGAAGGAAAGCGATGGAGTTCCAGCAGACAGCTGCCCGCCCGGGAAATATCGAAGAAATACGCCAATGGCTTTCCAGCCCCGGCCAAATCCGCCCTTTCCCGGCTGCAGACTTCCACCAAATTGCCCCGGCTTCTTCCCAGTCTTCTTATCACCCGGAACGCCTCATTCTCCCCAAGGCCCAGGGCGCTGTCCGCCTCTATCGCGATCAGTCCGTCCTCCTCCGACGGCACAGCCGGACAGATATCCGCGGAACCGCCCACATCCTGCGTCTTCCCGCATCCATCCGCCCTGTCCCTTCCATCGAATCCGCTGACAGGAAGAGCCAGGCTCGGACTCCGGACAGCCTGCTCTGAAACCGGAACAATCCGAACCGGGATACACACAGTCCTGCCCTCTCCCACGCTTTCCACCAGAATCTCTCCCTGCCGCTCCATACCGGGACCGCAAGGCCTTAAGCAGACCCGCAGCTCCGTCCCCGCCTCCGCTTTCAGGCAATGGGGCGCAAATGCCGCAGGCTCCCCACTCCCGGCCAGATCCGCACCGGCAATCTCCAGCCATTCCGGCACCTGTACCTGAACCTCCAGTTTCCCTCCGCCGGTATTCCCGATTTCAATCCACTTCTCCTGAACCTGACCGAAAACCAGCTCCCCCGCTTCATTCCACACATCTACCCGCATCCGCGGCGTTCCCGATATGGCGAGGGGCGGCGTACAGACGGGCATCATGGCGGCCCGCGGCGGCGGATACCCCTCCGGATTGAGGATCCCGTCCCATTTCCCCTCCGCCATGACGGTTTCTTACCTGACCGCCTCCTTCGCCTGTTCTAAAGCAGCAATCACCCTGTCGCACCAGGCATCGAACGCCTTATCCTCTTTCCGGCACTCCTCATGGGCCATCACATACTCCACCGTCCTGCGCAGGCCCTCCTCGGCGCGGATGGCAGGACAAAAGCCCGGGACAGCCGCTTTCAGCTTGCGGTTGTCGAAGACCACTGTATTCGCCTTGTCCCCGATCAGGCTCCCTGTAAAGTCATAAGGCCCCACCGCCGCCAGAAATTCCGAGGCCACATGATACGCTTTCAGTTCCACGCCCAGACAGTCCGCCACGATTCCATAAATCTGGTTCCAGGTCAGGGACTCGTCATTCGTAATCTGGAAAGCCTCCCCGATAGCGTGGGGATTCCCCATAAGGCCCAGAAATCCGTCCGCGAAATCTTCATTATAAGTAATGGTCCAAAGGGATGTGCCGTCGCCGGGAATGATGACCGGCTTTCCCTCCAGCATCCGCTTCAGCACCTGGAAGCTTCCATTGTCGCCATGCACCCCCACGGGCACTGACCGCTCGCTGTAGGTATGGCTTGGCCGGACAATGGTCACCGGGAAGCCTTTCTCCCGGTACATCTTCATCAGATATTCCTCGCAGGCAATCTTGTTCCTGGAGTATTCCCAGTAAGGATTTGCCAGGGACGTTCCCTCGTTTATCCGATAATCTTTCAACGGTTTATGGTATGCCGACGCGGAACTGATATACATGTACTGCCTGGTCCTGCCCGCAAACAGGCGATAATCCCTCTCCACCTGCTCCGGTACGAATCCGATGAAATCGCACACCACGTCAAACCGAAGTCCCTTCAGGGCTGCTGCGGCCGCTTTCTCGTCCCCGATGTCGCACCGGATCTGCCTTACATTATCCGGCATCCCCTCACTCCTATTCCCCCGGTTCAGCAGATACAGCTCGTCCCCCCGCGCTGCCACCTTCCTGGTAATCGCGCCGCTGATTGTCCCCGTTCCTCCAATGAACAATACTTTCATACCTTCTCCTCCGTTTCTGTCTTATCTGGTTTCTCCGGCCGAATCTCCAGGTCCCGCGCACCCGGCATCACCCTGTACCGAAATCCAGGCAGGGCTTTTGTGCCGGTTTCACGCCCCTGAATAAATTATAGCTGCCCGTCCGCCTTTCTTCAAGCCTGTCTTTGCGGAATCTTCCTCCGCGATACAGCCGAAGAAGTGCGTGCGCCAACTCACTATCTGCGGCAGGACCATGGATAGTAATGGGGAAACCATGCCCGGCCATACGGCCGCTCCGGCAAAGAAAGCCGGCCCGGAGGCAGGGGGCTTTGCGGAAACACCCGGGGATGCCCTTCCTGCCTGATGCAGCGCCCATATCTTCAGCTCAGCATCCCGCCCAGCATCCCGCCGCCCGCGCACAGCGCCAGTGTGGTAAAAAATGAGCTCCCCACCTGCATATCTCCCTTGCCCGCCACAAGGGACATCACCGCCAGTATCAGGAAATACGCGCCCCCCATCAAAAGCCCCCACAAAAACCGCCTGCTCTTCATCCGCTTTCCCGCGGCGAACCCGCTGAACAATGTGGCCACCACGTAAATCACGATGATGGCGGCGGAAACCGTCCTCTCCCCGAGCCCGAACTTGTACAGCGCAAAGGCTAAAAGCGCCAGCAGCACCCCCGTAAGTATGTACGAAAAGAGCAGACTTTTCAGCAGAAACGCTACCGGTATCTCCTCCGTCCCCTGATTCCGATTCGTATGTTCCATAGTTCCTCCTGTCCGACTAAGGCTTTGCCTGTTATCGGCCTTTAGTCTATAAACTTTTTATAAAATCATATGCATCCGTGTCCGATAACTTGACAAACAGCCCTCTATTCTGTATATTATTTTTGATTACCATTGACCATTATCGCGGCAGACGGCATCCAAGACCGCCTGTCAGTACGACAAAGGAGTGACTTTTTTTGGACGTTCCAGAAGGCATACAACTTATCGTTCTTCTCTTTCTGATTATCCTGTCAGGCTTCTTCTCCTCGGCAGAGACGGCTTTCAGCACGGTGAACCGCGTGCGCATGCGCACCCTTGAAGACGAGGGCAGCAGACGCGCGGCAAAGGTGAACAAGATACTGGAAAGCTACAGTAAGATGTTGAGCACCGTTCTGATTGGCAACAACATCGTGAATCTGTCCACTTCTGCCCTGACCACGACTATCGCCTTACAGTTCGGCATCCCGGTGGCTGCAGCAACCGGCGTCCTGACTCTGGTGATTCTGCTGGTAGGCGAAATCGTTCCCAAGACATGGGCCATGCTCTCCTCTGAAAAAATCGTCCTTGCCTACTGCGGCATCATCTACAGTCTGATGCAGGTCATGACGCCTGTCATCTTCGTGGTAGACAAAATGTCCAACGGCATCCTGCGCCTGCTGCACATCGATCCCAGCAAGAAAATCACTACCATGACCGAGGCGGAGCTGCGCACCTACGTGGACGTGAGCCATGAGAGCGGCGTCATTGAATCCGAGGAAAAGGAAATGATCTACAATGTGTTCGATTTCTCCGACGCGCTGGCCAAGGACATCATGGTGCCCAGAATCAATATGGTGACCGTGGACGTGGACGCCACTTTCGAGGAAGTGCTGGCTACTTTCCGGGAGTCAATGTATACACGGTTTCCCGTATATCAGGAGGACAAGGACAATATCATCGGTCTGATCAATATCAAGGACTTCATCCTTACGGAAGACGAGGAGCATTTCCATGTCAGGTCGATTCTCAGGGACGCCCATTTTACATACGAATATAAAAAAGTGGCGGATCTGCTCTATGAACTGCGGGAGAAGACCACCAGCGTCACTTTCGTGCTGAACGAATACGGCGCCACGGTAGGCATGATTACGCTGGAGGATCTGCTGGAGGAAATCGTCGGTGAGATTCGGGACGAGTACGACGAGGACGAGGAGGAATACATCCAGGAGCTGGCGGAGCGCACTTATCTGGTGGAGGGCAGCATGAAGCTGGACGACATCAACGATGAGCTGGATACAGAGCTGGACAGCGAGGACTATGACTCCATCGGCGGCATCATCATCGAGAGCCTGGACAGACTGCCCGAGGACGGCGAAGAAGTCACCCTGGAAAACGGCATCCGCCTGAAAGTCCAGGGCATCGAGCAGAACCGCATCGTCAAGGTGCTGATGACTCTCCCCGAAAAATCGGAGAACGAGGAAGACAGCCAGGAGGACAAGGAGGAATCCGAAGACTGAGTCATCCGAAACGTCCCATAACATACATTTTCGTGCGCCTGTCTTTCGGCCACCTGAACAGGCTGTCAGTGCTGCCGAATTCCACCACCTCTCCCGCAAGGAAGAAAGCCGTGTAATCCGACACCCTGGCAGCCTGCTGCATATTGTGGGTGACGATGACCAGCGTATAGTTCTCCCGCAGCTTTTTTATCAATTCTTCTATTTTTCCGGCAGAAACCGGATCCAGGGCCGAGGTCGGCTCGTCTAACAGCAGCACCTCCGGTTCCACAGCCAGAGCCCTTGCGATGCACAGCCGCTGCTGCTGCCCGCCTGACAGCCCCAGGGCGGGTTTTTTCAGCCTGTCCTTCACTTCATCGAAAATAGCGGCTCCCCGCAGGGCATGCTCCACTTTTGCTTCCAGCTGCCCTTTATCCTTCACGCCCTGGAGCCTGGGACCGTAGGCCACATTATCGCAGATGCTCATGGGAAAGGGATTGGGCTGCTGGAACACCATGCCCACCCGCCTGCGCAGGCAGGTGACATCCACCCTCTCGTCATAGATATCCTCTCCGTCCAGAAGCACTTTCCCCTCAATGCGCACATGCTCCGCCAGGTCGTTCATCCTGTTGAGGCATTTCAGGAAAGTGGATTTTCCGCAGCCGCTTGGCCCTATCAGAGCCGTGACCTTTTTCTCCCTGATTTCCATATCCACGCTCTTCAGCGCCTGATTCCCGCCGTAATAAAGGTTCAGGCCCCTTACCGATATCTTGCTGTGGTCCATCTCTCCAAACCCCCATCTAATCCCTTTGGCAGTCATCCGTCCTGCCGGCGCATACCAGCTTCACCAGAAAGTTCATCAGCAGCGCCATCAGAACCAGGACGCAGCCGATGCCGAAAGCCGTCTCATATTCCCCATTCTGCATCTGCAGATACAGTTCCACTGCCAGAGTCCCGCCGGGCTGAAAAATTTTTTCATATAATAAGGACAGATCTCTGCCCAGACTTCCCCCGAATCCGGGCAGAAGCCTGGCGCTGCCCGCCGTAAAAAGCAGGGCCGCCGATTCCCCTACAATGCGCCCCACTGCCAGGATGATTCCTGTCAGGATTCCGGGCATGGCCGTGGGCAGCAGGATGGTGCGGATCAGATGCCATTTCGGAGCACCCAGCCCCAGAGCCCCACATCGATAGCCCTCCGGCACCGTATCCAGCGCCCGCTGGGTGTTGCGCACAATGAGGGGCAGCACCATCAGGGCCAGCGTCAGGGAGCCGTTCAGCAGCGAATATCCCATCCCCAGCACATTCCCGAAGAACACCATGCCAAAGAGTCCGAATATCACAGAGGGAATCCCCGCCAGAATCTCCGTGGCGAATTCGATAAACCGTATCAATCTGCCCGGTTTAGCGTATTCGCTCAGGTAGATTGCCGCCCCTGTTCCCACAGGCACTGCCACCACAAGGGAGAGCACGATGACATACAGCGTATTCAAAAGGCTGCCCGCAATGCCCACCGTCCCTCTCCACAGGCTGGTGACAGAGGTAAGAAAGCGGAGACTCAAGACCCTGAACCCCCTGAAAAATATGTACCCGATGATCCCTAGCAGCAGAAATACCGAAAAATAGGCCGCACCATAGACTGCCGCCCACAGGAACAATTCCGCCGGTTTTCTCCTTTTCTGATAAAGTGTCTTCTGCGTCATTTTCTTCCTCCATGAACTCCTTTGCTTTTCACTCTCTTTTCACCGAACGATATCCCGGTCCACCCCTGCCCAACGTCCGTCCGGCCGCCCCTTAAAATCCGCGTCAGCCACAGATTCAGCATCATGATGAAAGCGAACAGCACAAGGCCTATAGTAAACAGCACCTGCCTGTGAAGGCCGTGGGCATATCCCATCTCCCCCACCACGGCCGTAGTCAGGAACCTGACAGAGCTGAAAGGGAATGGCATATTGACGCTTCCCCCGGAGACCAAAGTAATCGCCATAGCCTCTCCCACAGCCCTGCCTATGCCCAGCACCACCGCTGTGGCAATGCCGGGACCGGCGGCAGGCAGCACAGCCAGAAAGCAGGTCTGTGCCCGGGATGCCCCCAACGCCAGAGAGGCCTCTCTGACAGAGGGCTTCACCGCCCGGATGGAGGCCTCGCTGATGCTGATTACCGTGGGCAGCATCATCACTGCCAGCACGATGGCGGCGGAGAGCAGGTTCGCCCCTCCCGTAAACCGGTGGGTACTGGAGCCTGCAAATATGCGCCGTTCCAGCCTGTACATCCAGGGATTCAGCAGATAGACGCCCAGCAGCCCATAGATGACGGAGGGAATCCCCGCCAGCAGCTCCACAGTGCCCCCTACCAGCCCTGTCGTCCGTTTCCCCGGCGTTTCCGCCAGGAAAACCGCCGTCAGCACACCCAGCGGGATACCTATGAGAGACGCCAGCAGGGTGCCCACAACGGATGTCAATATCACATACAGGATTCCGAACCGGGGCTTGGCGGCGACAGGGCTCCACTGGGTGCCCAGCAGGATTTCCGCAAGTCCGACCCGCCTGATTGCCGGTATGCCGCTTTTCAGCATATAGACCGTGATGGCTGATACCGCCAGGAGCGCAAAGGCGGCGCAGACTGTGCACAGAGTCTGCGCCGCTGCTTCCTGCGCTGCTCTTCGCTTCCGACGTTTTATTTCAGATATGTCTCTTTCCATCGAATCATCTCCCTTATCCTATGCCACAGGATATGCGTCCCCTTTCTCTTGGCTCAACCGCGGCAAGTCTGTGGGATGCGGTTTCATTTTGAGTCATCATACCCGATTCCAGCCGGTTTCAGTTCAAAACTCCCATCCGGAACGGCGAGACCGGCTTTTTCCGCTATGCTCCGTCCTTCTTCGCTGTAGACATAGCAAAACCATAGCCGCACCAGCTCGCTCTGTGCGGACAGTTCTCCATGCGTCACCATAAGGAACGGGCGGCTCAACAAGTAATTTCCTTCTTTCACATTTTCAATGGTCGGCTCAACCCCATCCAGCGAAAGCGTATGGACGTTATTCCGTTTATCTTTTTCTGCCTCGATGCTTACCGCGTCAAATGATACATAGCCGATTGCTCCGGGCGTGGACGTAATCCTTGCCATGACAGCTCCTGTGCTGTCCATTTCGTTGCCATATGTACACCGGCCGCTTATCCCCAGCAGCCCCTCGAAAGTCTCTCTGGTGCCGGAACCGGCCTCTCGGCCAATCGGGACGATGGGCACATCGCCGCCTCCCAGCTCCGCCCAGTTTCTGATTTTCCCTGTGAAAATGTCCCTTAGCTGCCGTTCCGTGATTTCCGTCACGGGATTGGCAGAATCCACGCATACGGCAATACCGTCCAGCGCCACCACATACGCCCTGGCTCCCCTGTCCGTTTCTTCCTCCGACAGATTTCTGGAGATATTTCCGATGTCCGCGCTCCCATTTACCACGGCTTCGATTCCCGCGCTGGAGCCTGTGAACTGCACTGTCACGGCGACATCCGGATACTGTTCCATGAAGCCCTCCGCCAATGCGTCTGTCAGCTTCTCCATGGAGGAACTGCCCGCCAGATCAAGCGAGCCTGACGGATACGCCGCGCCGCCGTCCCTCTGCCGCTCCGCCTGTGGCCCGGCACAGCCCGCAAGGCTTCCAAGCAGCAGCGCGCATAAGACAGCGCCCCGAAGCCGCCCGCGCCTTTCTTTTCCCATATTCACGCTCCCCGCCTGCCCTCAGCAGCTTGAACCGATTCCGCAAAACCCGGTATTTCCGCTAAAGACGCTCGAATTCCTTTCACGCCGCGCTCCATACAGTAGCCAGGATTCCCTCCGCGATTGCCCGGGCCGTCTCCCGGAACCTCTCGTCCAGCAGGCGGTTGTCCGCATCCGTATTGATGAAGCCCACCTCCACCAGCACAGACGGCATCTGCGTCTGGTTCAGCACCACCAGATCCGGCCGTTCATTCACGCCCTGGTTCTCATATCCCACCTGCTCCAGCCTGGCATTGATATTTTCCGCCAGCCTTCCCGCCTCTCCGTAATGATTGTATACAAGGGACTCTATCCCCTCTAATGTCAAATTGATGTTATGAATATTTATCCACTCTTTTTGTCGAAATTCTTCGAAACCTTTGCGTTTCCAAAGGGTTCATGTTAAATAAATGCCAAATCGATGAAAAATGAATGCCACCTCTTTCACTCAGTAAAATTCCATTCAATTTGCACCCGCTTATTCTTATAAAGAATTACCTTCCTGATAAAAGCATCCGCCACCTCCTGTGTCAATGCTTCCAGGCGGGAACAGCGGATAATCTGTTTCATATCCTGCTTATCCCTGTTCATCTCTTCCTTAATCCAGTCGTATTCAGTCTCCGCTTCCTGGTACTTTCCTGACAGTTCTTCCGCCTGCCTGGCCAATCCGTCAGCCCTTTCCCGATACTCCTTTGCATCCATACGGCCCGCAGCGTAATCCTCATAGAGGGCATCCTTTTCTTTCTGTATCGCATGAGACTGTATCCTATACTCTTTTTTCTTTCTCGCAAGCTCCTCCAGGACTTCCTTCCGGAACTGCTCCAGCATTCCCCGTTGCCTGATCCGGTCTCCTCTCCGCATCATTTCCTTGCCCAAAAGAAAAAGCACCGTTTCCTCCAGGATAGAAGCATTGAAATAAGTACAGCAATCCGGTATCTGTAGGATGGAATGTTTCCTGCACCAAAAATGGCATGGGACTTTTCCGTTGGTATGTTTATAGTTTAAGGAATATCCGCACCCGCCGCAATAAATCTTCCCGGTCAGCGGATGCTTCTCCCTTTTCCGTTTTGTAGAATTTCCCGGTGCCGTCTGTGCGGCACGGGCAAAAATTTCCGGTGTCACCAGCGGCTCATGGTGATCCTTGATTACTTTCCAGTTACTTTTGGGAACCGCATTTCCGCTTTTGCTCCCTACAGCTTTACGGACAGTCTTTCCATAAGCCATCTCCCCTAAGTAAAAACGGTTATTCAGTATATTCCGGACTGCGGCCCCGCTCCATGTATGATTCTCTTTCAGGTTAACCCTGCGGGGATCGCGCAGCTGTGTTGCAGTGGGCACTCGTTCCTCAAAAAGTCTTTTTGCAATCTGCCGGGCAGTCATCCCGTCAGCGGCCATGGAGAAGACATAACGGACAATCTCTGCCTCCCTTTCATTGATAACCACTGCGTTTTTTACTTCCTTGTCTTTCTCATACCCTAAAGGAAGCAGCCTGGACACATATTCTCCGGCAGCATATTTGCTTTCAACGGATGACTTTGTTTTCACAGAGATATCCTTGCTGTACAAATCATAGACCAGCGTTTGGAATGCTGTATCGAAAGCAAGCGGCATGCCCTTCTGTTCTCTGCTGTCATAGTTGTCATTTATGGCAATAAAATCCACTCCCATAAAAGGAAACACCTGGTTCAGATAGGTTCCTGCCTCAATATAATTTCTGGAAAAGCGGGAAAGATCTTTTACAAGGATACATCCAATCCGATTCTGCCTGACCGCTTCCAGCATTTTCCGCATCCCCGGACGCTCCATATTGGTGCCGGTGAACCCGTCATCACAAAATTCCAGGACTTCACTGCCCGCCAGTCTATTATCTTTCCTGATGTATTCCTGAAGGTACGTCCTCTGGTGGCTGATGCTCAGGCTTTCTCCCTCTCCCGGACATGTTGATTCAGGCTGTGCATCTTCTGTAGAAATCCGCAGGTATATGGCTGTCTTTCGTTTCTCCCCCACTTCATGCCTCCCCTCTCATGATATCTCTGTAACGGAACACAACCTCCGCCCGTCTCCCCGGGTAGACATAGATTCTCTCAATCAATTCCTCCACCAGCTCCCTGGTCAATTCTTTCTGGCTTTTACATTTTATTAAGGAACGGACAGCCTTCAGATATACTTTGCGTTCTCCATCCAGCCTTTCCGCCTCTTTCCGGCACTGGTCTCTCAGCTTTTCCAGTTCCTGCAGACGTCCCTCTTTCCGGAACCGGTAACAGGCATACTCTTCCCGGGACAGCTTTCCTGTGCAGAATGCCATATATTTTCCTCCCTCCTCTTCCGACAGCGCTGAAATCTGCCCTTCTGTCTTCTTTAACCTTCGTTCCAGCTCTTTCCTCTTCTGCTGAAGCATATCCTCCATTTGTCCGGTAAAACTTTTAGGCTTTTTCAGCCGGGCAGCGAATTCCGTCCTGAGCAGTACAAGGAGGATATCCGACAATTCCGTTTCGTATATATGGTTGGCAACCGGGCATGTTTCCCTCTTGGTTCCTGTGCTGTCCAGACAGAAATAGCAGTCTTTCCTCTCCCGTCTCCCATCCGCATAGTCCCTTACTTGGCTGTGCCGGGTCATTTTCCTGCCGCATACGCCGCAGTACAGGATACTTTGGAACATATTCTCCCCTATGGGGCACCCTTCTGTAGGATGGTTATGGCTGCGTGTCCGTTCCTGTATACAACGGTGTATTTCCTGCGCCTGCCCATAAAGCTCCGGACTCACCAGGGCTTCATGGGTATTTTCTTTCCTGACCCATTCTTCTTCCGGTTTTTGGATATGGCTCTCCGCTTTCCGCGCTGTAAGGGAAGTCCTGCCCTGTACCAGCCTGCCGAGATAAGTCTCGCTTTTCAGGATACCTTCCACTGCGCTCTTATCCCAGCCTTTATATGCCGTTTCGGCCGGACAGCAGACCTCTTTGGTTTTCTTATAAATGGCAGGCGGGTTGATTCTTCGTTTATTCAAGCTATTTGCCACAGCCTGGTAGCTTTCCGTCTCCACAAATTTCCTGTAAATATCACGGACAATCTCCGCAGTATTCCTGTCCGGTTTCAGTTTCCTGACCCGTCCCTCCCTATATGCCTCGTACCCGTAAGGCGGCGGACCCCCCACATAGGAGCCGGCCGCCCTGCGCTGTTCCAGGGACAGCTTGCTCTTGACGGAAGCGTCTTTGGCATACATATCATTTACCAGATTCTTGATTTCCGATACCATCTGCTTTGTGCCATTGCCCTCTTCTCCCGTATCGTACCCATCCGTAACCGCTATGAAACGGACTCCCAAAAACGGGAATATTTTCTCAATATAATTTCCGGCTTCCAGATAGTTCCTGCCAAACCTGGATAAATCTTTCACAACCACACAGTTAATGTCGCCCAGGCGTATATCCTGCATGAGCCTTTTGAATGCGTCACGTTCAAAATTCGTCCCTGTTTTCCCCAAATCTATCTAATAGCCCATTTTGATACAATTTTATTTTCCCTATACTTTTTTATTTTGCCTCCAAAGGGGGTTCAAATGTAAAAAACGCCTTTAAAATAAGAAAACACTCCACATTCCCGTGAAGTGCAATCTGTATTTCCTATTTGGTTTTTACTGGAATCTCCATCCCATTCTTAAAGGTGAACCGCACATCCTCCTTGCCATAGACCGTCACAAAATCCACCATGGCATACCATGCGCCCTCGTCAAAGTAATCCACCTGCTCTGGCAGTCCCCGCAGCACCTCCATGAAGTTCTCCATCATTTTCCGCTGCGCCTGTTTCTCCGTGATGGCTGCCTGCACCTCCTCCAGCCGCGCTTTCGCCGTTTCAAACAGCCCTACCAGTGCATCGTAGCGTTTGGCATATTCGCCCTGGTTCTGTGCAACGCGGGCGTTTTCCCCGATGCATTTCTGTATCAGTTCTGCCGCCACGTTCATCTCCCCGTTAAGCTGCCGTTCCTCCGCCTCCAGTTCCCCGGTTTCAAATGCCGTGTCCCTGATTTCCTCAAAGCCTGCAAGGATGCGGGTCTTCTCCCGGTTGATGGTGTTCAGTGCCTTTATGAAAAGCTGCCGGATGATTTCCTCGTCCAGATGCGGCGTGGTGCATTTCTCCCCGCTGTCAAATTTATGGTTGCACTGCCAGACCACCTTCCGGTATTTATCGTTGGAATGCCAGAGCTTGGAGGCGTACCAGCTCCCGCAGTCCCCGCAGCGGATTTTACTGGAGAAAATGCTCACGCAGCTATTCCGGCCGTTCCCTTTTCCCCGTGACTGCATCAGCACCTGCACGTTGTCGAAAACAGCGGGCGGTATGATGGCTTCGTGGTTTCCTTCCACATAATACTGTGGCACTTCGCCCTCGTTCACTTTTTTCTTTTTAGAGAGGAAATCCACCGTATAAACCTTCTGCAGGAGCGCATCGCCCTTGTACTTCTCGTTTGTGAGGATGGATTCCACCACCGCTTTCCCCCATACCTTTTTGCCGCCCGGCGTTAGTATGCCTCTTTCCGTCAGGATTTTGGCTATCTGGTACGGCGACCTGCCCTGAAGGAAAAGCCCGTAGATTTCCCGCACGATTTTCGCCTGTTCCTCGTTTATGACAAGGTTCCCGTCCTCGCCCCGGTCATAGCCGAGGAAACTTCCAAAAGGTACCGTGACCTTGCCGTCTGCGAACCGCCTCCTCATGCCCCATGTGCAGTTTTCCGAAATGCTCCGGCTCTCCTCCTGCGCCAGCGAGGACATGATGGTGATCAGCAGCTCGCCTTTGGAATCGAATGTCCAGATGTTTTCTTTTTCAAAATAACACTCCGTACCATTGTCCTTCAGCCTGCGGATGGTGGAAAGGCTGTCCACCGTGTTCCTCGCAAACCGGGACACGCTCTTGGTAATGATGAGGTCGATTTTCCCATCCAGGGCATCTTCCACCATTTTATTGAATCCCTCGCGGTGCCGTGTGGAAGTTGCACTGATGCCTTCATCCGAATACAGCCCGACAAACTCCCAATCCTCACAGCTCTGTATGTAGGATGTATAATAATCGCATTGGGCGGCGTAGCTGGTCTGCTGGTCTTCCATGTCGGTGCTGACGCGGGCGTACCCTGCCACCTTCCGCTTTTTCCGGCTGCTGATAGGGTCCGCCGTGAAGCGGTTCCGCGTGGCCGGTATCGTTGTCACATTCCTTGCCATGTCTGCATCCTCCCTTCACGGAAATGGTATTCCAGGCTGCCGTCCTCCAGCGCCACGATGTCCTTTATCTGCCTTTCAAATTCTCCCTCGTCAAATTCCTCCAGCCCAAGGATGCTTGCGGAAATGCGCCGCAGCTTGAAATCCGCATAATTCACATTGTGGCATTCCACATTGCTCCGTTTCTTGCCGATGCAGTACCAGTACACCCATCTGCCACCGGAATTCACTCTGTGGTAGGTGTTCCCACAGATGGCGCACCGTATTTTCCCCTGAAAGCAGTCCGTAACCGTTGCCTCGTGCCATGCCTGGTGCAGCCGCAGGTTCTTCCAAGCCTTTATGCCGCCATCCGAAAGCCGGAACTGCAGGTTGCCGTCTGGCAGGACGGTAATCTCCCTGACCTGTTCCCCGAATGTTTCCTCGTCAAAGGCATCCAGCCCAAGGATCTGCGCCGAAACCGCCTCCAGTTCATCTTCCCCGAAGTTCACGCTGGAGCAGGTCATTCCCGTCTCTTTCTTCCCGCGGCAGATCCAGTGGATATAAGTTTTCCCCTTGACTCTGCCCTTCTTTCTCGTAAACGGATGCCCGCATACCCCGCACTTTATTTTCCCCGTAAATGGATACGTCGGCACAGCCTCCGCCCGTTCTTTCAGGATATCCTGAACCTTTGCAAAAGTGTCCCTGTCAATGATCGGTTCATGGCACTCTGAAATGTAATACTGCGGAAGCTCGCCCCTGTTCTTCACCTTGTTATGCTTGATGGGGTCTGCCACATAGCATTTCTGCAGCCGCCTGTCACCGATATAAATCTCGTTTTTCAAAATGGTGTTCAGATGACTGTAAGTGAAGTCATACCCCCGCCAGGACTTTGCCCCTCGCTTTTTCAACTCTGCAAGGATATCCGACGCCGCCACTCCTGCCGCAGTCTGTGCAAAGATAAATCTCACAACCTCTGCCTCGTCCTCTTTTACTACATACTTCTCTCCATCGTAGCGGTAGCCGAGAACTTTCTTGTTCCTCACGCTGTCGGTTCCGTTCTGGTAGGTTTTGCGAATGCCCCACTTGGAATTCTCCGAAAGCGACCGCACTTCCTCCTGCGCAAAGGACGCAAGGATGGAGAGCATCAGCTCCCCGTCTCCGGAAAAGGAATGGATATTCTCCTTTTCAAACCGCACCTCCACGCCGATTTCCTTCAGATGCCGGACCGTGGAGAGCAGGTCAACCGTGTTCCTCGCAAACCTCGATATGCTCTTGGTCAGGACAATGTTGATTTTCCCTGCCTCGCAGTCCGCAATGAGGCGGCCCCATTCCTCACGTTTTGCCGTCCCGGTGCCGCTGATCCCAAAATCTGCGTACACCCCGGCAAATTCCCATTCCGGGTTCGCCTGTATCAGGTCATTGTAGTAGCTCACCTGCACGGAAAGGGAATGGGCAAGGCGGTCCGTTTCCATAGAAACACGGGCGTAAGCCGCCACCTTCTGCCGCTTTTTCAGAGCCGGTATTTTCGGCTCTATCCTGTTTACTTTAGCCATTTTATCACTTCCTTCCAGGCAGGTTCTTTCTGCCTTTACCATATATCACTCTGAACCGGCTTTATAGCAAGGGTTTTCCGGCCAGTAATGTACCCGAAATCGGGCGGTATATTTCCAGAAGTTTTGTATCAATTATGGCTAATACTTCCTCGTCGATGATGCCTTTTTCGAGCATGGATTTAGCGATGGACATGGAAATGTAATACAGCTTTTCCGCTTCAAATTCTTTCTCATCCATTCCCGCCACCTCCGAACCGGTCGGCTATGTAGCATTCATGGGAGCAGTATTTCCTTTTCTTATTCCCATAGGCAGTGAACGGCTTCCCGCATTTCGCACAGGTAAATTCATAGACCGCCTTCTGCGTAATCCGCTCCGGGTGTTCCGCCCACCATTTCTCCCGGCAGGCTTTACAGCAGAACACCTGCTTTTTCATCTTCGGACGCTGCTTTATCTCCACACCGCATTCGCGGCATCTGTCTTTATTGTCTGTTGCCAGGATGTCCGCAGAAGTGAGGCCGTTCCTGCGGCAGAAGCTCTTGACGGTATCCTTTGGGAGGCCAAGCTCCTTCCCTATGTCCGCATAGCCGCGCCCCATGCTGCGGAAACGGATGATTTTTTCTTTCTGTTCACCTGTCACTGTCAGCACCTCCTCACTATACGGAGATTTGGAGGCCGTTTTGAGGGGGTATTAAAACAAAAAAACAGCCCACAGAACAAAATATGCTCTGCAGGCTGTCCATTATAACTTACATGGTTTTACACTCTTTCTGCAAAATCAAGGCTCACCCATCCGTTGCGTTTGCCCTGGTAGGATTTCAAAAGCCCCCACTTGGATGCCCTTTGCCGTCCGCTTCTTCCACAATCGTAAAGGTGCCGATTCCCGTATATTTCCCGGTCTTTGCATGGTCAGTACCGGATCCTTTCCGGATGTTCAGGTCAGGGATGGATACCCGCACCAGATACGGCTTGAACGCTGCCGTCCTGGTGTACACCACCTTCCCGGATTCATCAAACACGGAATGCCCCGGATTCTCATCCGCACATTTCTTTGCGTTATCCAGCGACTTGAACGCCCCTTTCTGCGAAGAAGCGTCCGCCCACGACTTCCGGACGCGGTACCATGCTTCTGCAGGCTTGGATGTGCCGCCTGCCATGCCGAGGATGCCTTTCAGTAGCCCGATGGTAATCCAGTTTTGCAAATCCCAGATCCTCGAACGGGGCTTCCTTCAGCCAGAGCATGGCCGCATCAATCGGCATTTTCCCGTCTGCTACCTGCTCAAGCAGCAGACGCAATTCATTTCTTTCCATTACGATTTCCTCCCTTCCATGTCCAGTAAGCCTTTGATGACAGATTGGCGGTTGACCGTCTTCACACACATCCAGATATAATTCCTGCAGTCCGGTTGGAAATCTTTTTACAGAATTTCCCGCTGAAATAATGGTTTCATGATTACCTGACATAAATATTCTCCTCGCTGATTGTCATTCCTGCTCTCCATATCCGCTGATAATCTGTTCTCCCTCCCGGTTGTCGGGGATATTGTCAATCGCATCTTGTCGGGAGACTATTATTAAGTTTGCTTAGTTGATAGAGTTTGTTTGAAGATTTATAATTAATATATAGGTAGCTTGCAATCTTGGGGGAAGGGCAAGTTCTGGACAAATTCTTGAAATTATCAGATTGCAGCATGCTATACTTTTGGTAGAATCCTATAAAAAGCATTTTTTTTACTTCTCTACCGTTGGTAGGTGTTCATTTTATGCTGAATTTGTATAATAAATTGTTGGAAGGAGGATTTGTAATGAATCAAATAAAGATAGGTGCATTCATTTCTGATTGCCGTAAGGCAAAAGGATGGACACAGAATCAACTGGGGGAAAAATTGGGAATTACAGATAAAGCCGTATCAAAATGGGAAACAGGTAGGTCTATGCCAGACTTATCTTTGTTTATGCCTTTATGCAATCTTTTGGAGATTACATTAAATGAATTATTAGCAGGAGAACATATTTCAGAAGAAAATCTGAAAGAAAAAACAGAGGAGATACTTTTGGAAGTCATCACAAATTGGCTAGGGAATGACAAATGGGAATTAAGAGAGGACGGCATTGAAGCTAAGAATGTATTAGAAGTGCGGGATGTTTCAAAAGTTTATAATACAGAAAATACATCGACTTTAGCCGTAGATAATGTCAGCTTTCAAATTCCGTATGGGAGTTTTGTAGGTATTATGGGAGCATCTGGTTCTGGAAAAACAACTCTGCTAAATCTAATTGCAACGATAGATACTCCGACAAATGGAACGATAGAAATTAATGGACAGGATATTGTAGATTTATCTGAAATAGATAAAGCAAAGTTTCGGAGGGAACATTTGGGGTTTGTTTTTCAAGAATATAATTTACTTGAAACATTGACAATTTATGAAAATATCGCTTTAGCTTTGACAGTAAAGGAAATCCCAAAGAATAAGATTAAACAAATTGTCCTTAATTTATCGGAAAGACTTGATATATCCGCTATATTGAATAAATTTCCTTATGAGGTATCGGGTGGTCAAAGACAACGATGTGCCTGTGCAAGGGCAGTTTCAGTAAATCCAGACATAATACTTGCAGATGAGCCAACAGGAGCTTTAGATTCCAATGCTGCCAAACAACTCTTGGATACTTTTACTATGCTCCGTAATGATTATGGGGCAACAATTTTAATGGTTACACATGATGTCCTGTCAGCCAGTTACTGCGACCAAATATTGTTTATGAAAGATGGAAAGATAAAAACAGTGCTGAATCGGAAGCAAGAAAGCAAGCAAGCTTTTTTCACAAGTATTTTAGAAAAAATGGCATGGATTGCGGGGGATGAAAATAATGTACTTTAAACTATCAATTCGTAATGCAAAGCGTTCTATCGTAAATTATCTTTTATATATTACGACAATGACAATTTTATTATCAATTATGGAAGTATCCAACTGTATTGCCATTGTAGGGAAACAAGTTGGTTTCCAAACAATTTCTTTACCGATTTTAATAACTTTACTTTTGGTAATATTGGTCGGATACATTGATTCCTTCATGTTGAAACAACGAGCAAAAGAGTTTGCCAACTACTTACTGTTGGGAATGGAAAAAAGAAAATTGTCTTTTATGTTTCTGTGTGAATTTCTAATAATAGGGATTGCTTGCTTTATAGCAGGGGTGTTGATTGGATTTGGTATATATGCCGCACTTTGTATCGCAGTGTTGCATAAAGAAAATGAAATGAATATATCACTTTTTGGATGGAGTATTTTACAGACATTTTTCTATTTTTGTTTGGTTGAATGTCTTGGCGCATTTCGTAAAAAGCATATTATTGACAAATTGCAAATAAGGGAATTGATTTGCGAAAAAGACCGTAATCAAAAAATCAGTAACAGTAATACCTATAAGAAATGGGGAATCGTCTTTATTATTGATTTAGTATGCTTAATAGGACTTTTATGTGCGATAGTTTTTTTGCCCAAATATATTGCTTTTCCAATTTTATCTATTATTGCAATTCCTTTATTGAGTTCTATTTTTATTTTTTACAAATGGTTATTTGGGTATTTATATGCAATAAGGCAGGAACAGCCCAATTCTCTATATCATAAAAATCGGCTTTATATGATTGGGCAAATAACATCAAGTTTAAAAACAAGTGCTGTTATTAATATTATTTTGTGTATATGCTTATTGTTTTCAGCGATGTCTTTCTCTTGCGGGGTAATTATGCTTCAACCGAGTGTTAATTTATTTAATACAGATAGCCAACAATGGATGGGAGTTTTGCAAATAAGCCTTTGTCTTATTTTTATTGTTATATATTTTTCAGTTTTGTCTTTGCAGCAGATTGTAGAATTAAAACGGGAATCAAAAGGCATTAAGGTATTGTCTTATATTGGGAAAAGCAATAAACAAATAAAGGAATTAGTAAAAAAACAGATTGCAGGCAAATTGCTTATGCCGATGTTTATGACACTTTTGGTTTTGCTTTTCAGTATTCCATTGGTAAATCTGAAATTAAATTTGCTATTGCCTATTGTCATGCACAATATTCTTTTGAGGGCTGCTTTCTGTTTTGCGATATGTTTCCTGTTTTTTTATGTTTGCTATTTTTTTGTGGTGTATACCATAAGCAAACAATATGTGGGGATTGCTAATTATAGAAAGCCCTGTTGAAAAAATACAGTTTTTTATAAAGGAGTTTGAAGAGATGAAAAATAGATGGATTATGTGCCCTTGTTGTAAAGGTAAAACCCGAATAAAAATAAGAGAAGATACAGAATTATATAAATTTCCGCTTTTTTGTCCAAAATGTAAGCGGGCGCAGATTATCAATGTTCAGCAGTTAAAAGTAACAGTTATCACAGAGCCAGACGCATAGACGCAGAGCCGATGAACTTGTGCAATAAAATCACAGTTTGTTGGCTCTATTTTGTTTCATAAGGTTTTAAGGCAAACGCCCACCAAATAAAAAAACGAGGTTCGGTGGGCGGTATTGCTATGCCCGAAAAGACTTAACAGACACTCTCCAGACCTGTTTTTAAAGTTTGGAGGGTTTTTTAATGTCCTTTTTTCGGGCAGTAATCTATCTGCTCAAGCAACGCAGATTTGACCTATACATAGCACATCGGGGAATGGCAGGAAGCCAGTTAAAAAAATCCCTGCTTATGCGAGGCTACTTCTCACCATGAAACCAGAAGTAGAATCTGCACTTAACAGAATATGTATCTCCTATAACCGTAGAGGTCACAGAGCCTTTGCGGTTTTTCTTTTGTCGTTTTTTATCGGAATGTGCCGCAGGGCTGTTCCCGCTGTTGGCTGTCGTTCGCCGCCTTTCTAATCTGGATTTTTACATTTTCAAAAATTCGGATTGGAGGAAATAAGGAATGGCATATAACCACGGACGCGAGGACAAGAAATGGCACATCTGGAAAGAAGCCGAGGAAAAAGTGCTGCGTGAGCATGGCGTTGATGAAGCGGGCATTGAACAAATCCGTATGGAGGACAGGGCGGACTTTAATTCCAACAGGCGGTTTTACCGATGGACGAGCGACTTCGGCGAATACCTTGAGGGAGTGGCGGACGCTGAACAGCAGGCAGAGCCGAATAGCGTTGCGGACTTGCTGGACGAGATTGAGGACGAGAAACTGTATCAGTCACTTCTTACGGTGGACAAGCATACCCTGCTCATTCTCCTGCTGAAAATGCAGGGATATTCCACAAAGGAGATTGCGGCGGTGGCAGGGCTTACCGAGAGGGCGGTCTACAAACGCCTTGAACGGCTCCGTAAAAAATTGAAGCCTATTTTTTATCCTTTCGGGGAAATTTAACCATTTCCACGGGCTATTGGGTGGGAGGGCAATCCTCCCGCTCAATTTTTTTCGGGAGGAAAGGAAATGGCATACGGGGCAAAGACATACACGCTTCGGGAGGAATCCACGGAAAGCGGCAAATGGTATTTTATCAGCTTTAAGGACGGGCAGGGGGAACACCACGAACTGGAAGTATCCGAGCAGTTATTCATTGAATTTCGGCAGATGGAGCGCAGGAACAGAAACCTTCAGCAATGGAACCAGCGGCACAGGGAGTTTAACGGGGTATGGGATGAAACGCTTTACAGACGTGCTTTGCGAGTGCCTAAGAGCCTTGATGAAAGAATGATTGAGAAAGAACGGAATGAACTGTTTTACAAAGCGGTTGCCCGACTGCCAGAGATACAAAGGCGGCGTTTTCTGCTCTATTACGAGTATGATTTTAATTTTTACCAAATCGGCGAGATGGAGCATTGCACCGCTTCCGCTGTCCAGAAATCTGTTTCGGTTGCAAGGGAGAAAGTCAAGGAAGAAATGAGGAAGTATCTCCAATCTTAACGATTACTGCCCGAAAAAGGAATCCACTTTTTATCGGTGTGGGGATGGCGGCATTACATACTCTCACTCTTTTCCGTGGGAGTAAATCTATTTTAAGGAGGTCACGCCTATGTGTAATAAAACCAAAGACACCGCCCGAAAGGAGGAATCCCATGCAGAAGCTTCAGACAGTGGGCGCCGACACGCTCCTCTATGAGCCGCTTGAGAAGCCGTCCTTTGTGGTGGACGGTCTGATACCCACGGGCTTAACCCTGTTCTGCGGCTCACAGAAAATCGGCAAGAGCTGGCTTATGTTAAAGCTATGCCTCTGCGTGTCGCAGGGAATCCCCTTGTGGGATATGCCGACACAGGAGGGCGACGTGCTTTACCTCTGTTTGGAGGATACCTTCTGCCGCATCCAAGACAGGCTGTTCCGTTTGACGGACGAAGCGAGTGGGCGGCTCCATTTTGCGGTAGCGAGCGATAAGCTGTCAGACGGTCTTATCGTGCAGTTGGAGGATTATCTGAAAGAATACCCCGACAGCAGGCTCATTGTCATTGATACCTTGCAGAAAGTACGCACCGCATCCAAAGACAACGCCTACGCAAGTGACTATGGGGACATCTCCCTTATCAAAGACTTTGCAGACAGGCATTCATTAGCGGTCATCGTCGTACACCACATCCGAAAGCAGAATGACAGCGACGTGTTCAACAAAGTGTCTGGCACGACGGGATTGATGGGGAGTGCGGACGCAACCTTTGTAGAACAGGAAAGCCGTGCATCCAATGCCGCAAAGCTGTATGTGACGGGCAGGGACACGCCCTATCAGGAGTTTACGCTCCGTTTCCGTGATTGCAGTTGGGAACTGGTGGAGAGGAAAGAGCAGGAACAGCTTGCCAAAGAAGCGATACCAGACGTCCTTTTTCGGATTGTAAATTTCATGCAGGACAAAGGGAAATGGACTGGCACTGCCACAGAGTTATTGGACGCTTTGGGGAAAACAGAGACAGCGGCAAATGTCTTGACAAAGTGGATGAATGAGTACCGCCTTGACTTCCTGCTTGAAAACCATATCCGTTATGATTTCAGCCGCAGGAGCAGCGGGCGGATGATTTCCCTTGCTGTTGCCACCGACATTTAAACCTATGTGACATCGGCGGCTCTGCCCTATGCGTGACGGTCATGACGATGATGACGGTGATTTTGGGATACCCCCTGCCATCGTCACCGTCATAGCGGATGTATGTAAAATTGGCAGTTATGCCCTGCGGGTGACAGCGGTGACGGTGATGACGGCAATATTTGGATACCCCCGCCGCTGTCATCCCTGCGGGAGAACACCCCGTAAACGCAAAGTGCAGGCGTGGGCATTACTCGCCTTTTTCGGCTCGTAAAGCCACCCCTGCTGTCAGAAAAATCTCCCGATTTTTCCGACTGCGTTTACAGGGTGTAACACACTACACTTTGCCCTGCAAAGTCGTGTGCCAGACGTTCCCTCTGGACTCCCTTAAAGCAGGGCTTACGCCCTGCCCCATCCTGCGCCTTACGGCTTCGGATGGAAGAATGCCGGCGTGACAGTGACGGTTATGACTGGCGATAGGGGGTATCCCAAAATCACCGTCATCATCGTCATGACCGTCACGCATACAGATTACCCGCCGAAGAAAGGAAGATTGACTATGCCCTATGCAATCCTGCGTTTCCAGAAACGCAAGGCAGGCGGCGTTGCGGCTTGTGAACGCCACAACGAACGGAAGAAAGAAGCCTATAAAAGCAACCCAGACATTGACGTGGGACGCTCCAAAGATAACTACCATCTTGTGAAGCCGCCCCGTTACACCTATAAGAAAGAGATAAACCAAATGGTAAAAGAAGCGGGCTGTAAAGTAAGAAAAGACAGCGTGATGATGGTGGAGACGCTCATCACCGCTTCGCCCGAATTTATGAACAGCTTGCCGCCCGAAGAACAAAAAGCCTATTTCCAGACGGCTCTTGACTTCATTTCGGAGCGTGTGGGAAAGCAGAATATCCTCTCCGCAGTCGTCCACATGGACGAGAGGACGCCCCATATGCACCTATGCTTTGTGCCGCTTACGTCCGACAACAAGCTGTCAGCATTCCAGACGTGGAGAAATTCTCTAAGGAAATCGGGAAACAGCAAGTGTATATCGACAGCTTGAAAGAGAGAATCGGGCAGGAATCCGAGTATGCGGGGCGTATGCGTGATGAAAAGTACGAGCAGGAATTAAAGGTACAGAAATCTAACCAGAGGATATTTGAGTTGCAGAAAACCAACGAGCAGATGGGGCGGCTGCTCTCCAAAATCCCGCCAGAAATATTGGAAAAATTGCAGAAAAGCAATCGGAACAGAGCGAAAGAAAGGTAGGAATGTGTAATGAAGAAACAGGATTTTAAGGTATTAAAGACCGCAGATTTATATCCGTTTCCCGATAACCCGTTTCATGTGGTGGAGGATGAAATGCTGTCAGAGTTATCGGAAAGCATTAAGGAGTTTGGAATTGTAACGCCGATAATTACACGCCCGAAAGAGGACGGGAATGGATATGAAATCATTGCAGGACAGCGGCGTGTCCGTGCTTCCGAGCTTGCAGGGATAAACACAATCCCCGCTTTTGTCCTGTCCTTAGACCGTGACCGAGCCATCATCACACTTGTAGACAGCAATCTCCAAAGAGAAAATATTCTGCCGAGCGAGCGGGCATTCGCCTACAAGATGAAATCCGAAGCCATGAAGCGGCAGGGTTTCCGCACAGATTTAACCTCGTCACAAGTTGGGACAAAGTTGCGGACGGACGATAAAGTGGCGCAGGGCTTCGGCGTGGGCAGGATGACCGTGCAGAGGTTTATCCGTTTGACGGAACTGATACCGCAGATTTTGCAGATGGTGGACGAGGGGAAAATCGCCCTTACTCCTGCGGTGGAGCTGTCCTTTTTGAAGAAAGGCGAGCAGAAAAATCTAGCGCTCCGCGTAATTTGGCATGCAGTCTCCAGACATTCTCTCGCCCTCGCCACATCATGCTCATGCAGCGCCAGCATATACGCGACCAGCGCAAGGTCCGGTTTCGGGTATTTTCTTGCGAGGTACATCTGGGCTTTTGGGATTGTATACTCCAAAATCTGCTTATTTTGGTACCAGAGGCCGACCAGCAGAATTCTTCCTTCTCTTACCAAAGGATGGGCGCCTTTGCTGTCTTTAATCAGTTTTTCAAAAGGTTCATCCTTGGGGAAAATATGCTCAAAACTGTCATGATCTCCCAAAAATAAGCATATTAACATACCTCTTTCCGTAAAAATTCAGAGTCAAATGCGTTATTACAACATCTGCATTGGGCAGAATAAACCATTAAGCGTTCCGCCATCTGATTGATAAAATCCATACGTTCTTCTACTGTTTCCCCGCAATACGGACATGTCCTGCAGTTTTCTTTCTTTTTTCTCTCATGGTGATTGCAGACAGACTCACTTCTAAAATCTGTATATGTAAATCCTCTCTGGTACATATGAAACGCCTTTCGGAACAGATATTTTTCAAAGCTTTCTGTAACATAGACGCCTCCCCAGTCTGTGACCATTGGATTATCCTCTGTATTGGATAATTTCATATAAAAGCAGGCATCCGCCCAATGATCAGAAAACTGAAAAAGACCTTTTTCTAAATCCTCGCATTTGCCAGGCAGCAATTCTAAAACCGTACCAATATCCACCTCACCATCCCCTTCATCCTCCAGCAAACCGCCGTCATTCTGCCCCATTCTTCTTATACTGCATAACGCTGAATACTGCCTAATGTAATCATGCGATTGAACCAGTCAGCGTTATGCAGTCTGGTTTCACGGCAAGTGAAATCGTTATGCAGTATAAATAATAGAGATAGGCAGTTGGTACCGTATAGTGGCATTCTGCAAAAATATCCTGTAACTGCCGAATCTGTTCTTCTGTTGCAGGTACGCAGCGTGTTACCCATTCCGGATCAAAACCGGATATGCTGCTGCATAACCGCTCCATCATGGTATCCAGCGTTCCTTCCTGAAATTCTGCCATTTCAAATCCCATCACAAAATCGTTTTCATCGATTCGCTGCTTTATCGTTCCAATCGGCAAAGAATGATCGAATTTTCTGATAATCCTTATATACTTTGCTATGGAATGGTCTTTTTTAATTTTTATCTGAATGAAATCCATTTCAATATTCCTCCTGATTCGCCAAAATGTTAAAATCGAAAGCTGTTCTCACCGGCAAAAAGGCGTAGGTTATTCTTCATGAGAGCGGGGTATCCCTTGTGTCGAAATCCGTCACTTCCTCACATGTCCAGTCGGAATTGTCGGAATTTGCTTGGCAGGTCAGGCAGACAGCCACCTCACGATATCCTTACTGAACCGTGCGCGCGGCTCTTTTGCATACTGTGAACTACCCGGCGATATGGGCGTCCTCCATCCCGCCGTCCACGCTGCCGCTTACAATAATCACATGGTCCCCGAACATATCGTCATCATCATAGTAGACTTCATAATCGCCTTCTGCGTCTATGCTGAATTCACTGATTGCGATCCGCCCGGCGAAGGATTCTTCCGTGATTGCGGCTAAGGCTTCGCCGTCCTCGTCATCGTATCCTTCGTCCTGCCAGTCGTTGGCAAGTTCTGTCAGCTTTTCGGAAGCAAATGCACGGAATTTCTGATCCCATTCCTTGAGATTTGCGTAAATATTCTTAAACTGCGCCAGTGCCCGGTCTGCTGTCGTTCCATTTTCCTCATCGCATTCAAGGGTCACATGACAGTCCTCTCCCAGCCAGTCAACGGTACCCGCAAACCAGTTGAAATGCCGCTCCAACGTAAAGGTTCCGCAGTCTCCGTCCTCAATAACAACAACCTCTTTATATTTTTCCAATAGCTTTGACAATGCCGGATTCTCTACCCCTCGTTCCACGACTTCCGTCAGCATAAAATGATTGAAGAAGCGGGGCTGCGCATTCTTCATCACCTTTTCCGGCTTAATTTTACGGCATTTGATATGATAAATGGTCAGGTCTTTGAGATGATAAATCCATCCATCTTTGTCCTCCTCACGCGCAAGCCAGCTTAAGTAGCCCTCGCTTTCCACCGTTTCTCCAGTCTCCAGATCCACATAACCTAAAATATCTGCACTTGGAGACCAGAGGCCCTTTGCGACGCTGCCCGCACCCCCAACATATTCCCCGGTCAAAACAAGCAACTCCCGCATCTGCTCCTCGTAGCGCTTTTCGTATTTGCTCTTTTCTTTTTCATAATTCATTATGTAAACCCACCTTCCTATTGTTCTGAATTTTATCAGTCCCATGTACCTTTTTGTCTGCCCTGTCGTATCTATATGCGGTATCTGTTTCAGAAAAGACTCATAGGATCTCATCACCTTCTTCTTCGCTGCACGGATTGACCCTCTCGTGAAAGGTCTCCATGATTTCATCAAGAACCTCAATACTCTGTGCGGTGTAATCCAGCATGGCATGATGCTCCTTTGCATAATCTGAAATCTGCTGTTCCATTTCTTCAAAATTCACTTGAATCCTCCTTTGAAATTTCTGATAATCATGTTCCATACACATACGCAAACCCAGAACAAAATCCACGCTTTTCTTGCAAACGGTTAAAAGCCTCCCTCTTTAACAGCACTGCCAGTCATAATGTACCTTGGTGAAATTTCCTGTCAGCAGATCTCGGCGAGATATGATAAATGTACAGTTACCGCTATCGCCAAACATCAATCCGCTTGTATCATCCACATCCAGTTGAAGAAGCAGTATGTATTCCGAACTATCCTTATAATATGCAGGAGCCCTTTGGACAAAATACGGATAACCTCCTACTCGGCTTCCACTGGCGCAGCAAAGCTCAAAAAGAGCCTTTTCTTCCTTTTTCGATATATTCTGAAATTTATCCTGAAATTCCGGACATTCTGTTCCTATAAATATCTCTTCCTGCTTAAAAGTTATCTTGCAGTTGTCGCTAAAAGGCAAATCTTCTGCATAATCATCACTGTATGGATTTTCATTGACAAGCGCTGTTTCATCCGTCTTATATTCGGAGATGTGCTTTACAACACATCCTCCATACAATCCATAGGAGCCGTCATTTTCTACATAAAACTGAAGCAGTCCCTCATGTGGAAATTCCGGCAGAGGCGGCATCTCGGCAAGGTTGATCCGTGCAAGGAACATCATCGGTCCGCCATCTGTCCCCTTGGGATATTGTTCTATATCTTCCAAATAAGGACATCCGCCCAGCTTACTTTCCCATGGTTTTGTATCCTCCAAGGTGAACATAATCTGATTCGACAGTCCTACTATAACCAATTGATAAAATGCTATGATTCATAATTCCCACTCCAAAGTATGGAGCTGTTCAGTTCTTAAACCGTTTTAATAAGAGTTCCATATCCTGAATTCCCATTCATATGCCAACGGATTCTCATAAAAATGCCTTAAATCTTTTTCATCAGGAATATATTCCTTATATAAAAAACAAGCATCCAAAACTTTATTTTCATCGTTGATTTCATCAAGCGTTGCAATCAGGTCATGCAGTTTATGCGCATTCAGCAGATTCGCTTTTTCATATGCGTTTCTATCGTGCGGGGGCATCCATCCCGTCTCAAGCGTCAGATTCCGAAAGGATTTGTCCTCCGGAAAACAGCAGCAATTTACCACATGCGCATAAACGGCTCGCAGCGCTGATGGCGGAATGGGGATAAACAGATCGGAATCTGTATAATCTGCTCCTCCATGGCTGCCGCATATTTCAATCATCCTGATTCTCACATCACATTCCGGGCTTCCGCACCACCAGCATATGTCAAAAAAACCTGTATCATCCTCTGTGCCGTAATCATCGCTATCGCCGCGGGAGATAACCCATCCTGTTCTCTTTTCCCTGATTCTTGCCTGAATATACAGATCATGTCCTAAATCTATTTCTCCTCCCGGCTTTTGTTTATAACCACCTGCTTCCTATACTGTTCCATCATTTCTAATCCAGCCAGCAGCAAAGCTGTTTCAACCGCGCCAGGTCGTCTATGCCTTCCAAGGAAACAAATCTGCTTTCTACCACTTCCAACACCCGCAGCAGGGGCATCGCTCTTAAGAAAGTCATATCCTGATATTCCGCGCTGTAAAGCCGCAGCACCTCCAGCCCGGTAAACAAGCCGATATCCTGCTGAATGCCCCGATCTGTCCGCCGCTGCCATTCCTCGTAAGCATCGTCGTCGCTAAATTTCTCTCGATATGTCTCGCACAGGATGGTTTTCTCGAAAGATTCCCATTTCTTCTTAGGACTTTCCCAATCCTCTGCTTCTTCCTCTTCATCATCTTCTTCCTCTTCCGCTTTTTCATATTGCTCTTTAAATTCTTTCCATATATCATATGGCGGAAGCTGAAAAAAACGCTCCCCTGTATCCGAATCTATGTAATCGAAGGGATCTTCCTTCGCATAGTCTATGTAAAGCTGGATGAATGTGCTTGTCACATTAGCTCCGCCGCCCATTGCCCACTCGTCTCCGCCATCTGTGGTGCAGAAGGGTTCCGGCGGCGTTGCCGTACTTATTTCAATCGTGTATTCGCCGCCAAAGTCACAATCACCGATACGCATATACCTGATTCTCTCCATGTCGCTTTCGCAAATATCCTCTTTCTGCAGGAACTTTTTTACTGCGTCCCCAATCCATTTCTGTGTAAATTCAATTTTCTTTTCCTCATTCATTTCTATACCTCCAGTATAAATTCCAGACAATCTTCATTATAAATGTCCTTTGTGCAGACAAGCCGCAGAAAATCATAAAAATCTTTGCACAATATACAGCTGGACAAATAATCGCGGACTTCTTCATAATCAGACACGTCTACACCATCGACAATGCTCATATCATAGACAGCTTCATGGTAAATATGAACCACTTCCCCTGTCACCAAGTCCAGAAAAACAAAGTTTCATAACAGCAGGCATAGTCGCCGCAAAAAGATGCCGATACCATGATACATTTTGGCAACTGATAACTCTGTAAAAAATCAATATAAGGTTTCGGAAGCTCATAGCCCAATTCTGTTTCTATCATCTTAATATCTGTTTCTGTAAACTCAGCTTTTTGCAACGGCTTAGAAAATAAATCGCGATAGTTTTCCTGAAGTCTGTCTAAGTACGTAACCGCCTTTCCATTCGTTTCTTTCTCTCTGTTGATAAGCATTTTACCACTCCTCTTTCCTTAAAAATTCATTCCCTCCGGAACTGATTGCTTCGTTACATATATGCTGCTTCTAATTCGTCTTTTAAAATCCGGGCTGTCCCATTATGGTATATAATGAGTGTATTAGGGTGGTGTGCGCAATACTCTTTAATGGCGAGACCTTTTTTTGAACTCTGTATACCGGATTTACCGCAGTAAGGGCAAATTCCAGCACAGAAAAGCCTGTAATCATGCCCCAGGCATATTGCATTTATTCTTTTATCAAAATATCCTGCCTGTCCATTATAAAATTCTTCTGCTGTCAATGGGGCAATTACTAATTGTTTCTTCTTTGATGAATAGACGCTGCTGCAAAAACAGCTTACCATATCTGTATCCGCGGTTTCCGCCGCATAGTCAAATGTGTTATTACAACATCTGCACTGGGCAGAATAAACCATTAAGAGTTCAGCCGCTGATTTTACGATTTTCCTTTGTTTATTATCCATCTTTTCTATCTATGCAACCTCAAAACTTACTTATTGTACCAAGCCGCTTACGCGGCGGCAAGTTCTAAAAATAGTTTCTCCTAAATCCTCAAGAAAGTAGCAGTTTTTGAAGATATGTTGTATTGTTAAGTTACCACACCAAACAACGACATAACAACAAAAACTGCTAT
>NZ_CALPDH010000016.1:0-142047 GCF_943193215.1 Acetatifactor aquisgranensis
CCTTTTTTACATCAACTGCTTGAAAAAAACTTTTTAAACATTTTTCGTTTTACCTATTGACATTTCTTAGCTGGACTCTTTATGCCACAACAGTGGGCAGAATCCTGTACCATTCCATTATATGCCACTACCGCAGCCTCTCTCTCTTTATTACACTGAAGAAGATAACTGTTCACACTGCATATCATCTTATCTACCATATCGATAAAATGCTTCATTGCAGCCTCCTCTTTCGGTATCAGAAGCTGGTGAAAAATGCGCCCGATGACTTCCTCCACCGCCAAACGCTGAATACGATTATCAGGGCTCTGCTCCAGAAAACAGATGGCTTTCACCGGAGACATGATATTATTTCCCATCCTCTCCTTACCGCACCATGGAGTCCCACAAGCATATAACATTCCATTCAGGAAACGATACACTGGTTTGTCGCCATTAATTACCCGAACCCGTTCACCAAATTCCTGCATCCACAGTTTCATATGCGTTGTCTTTCCCACACCGCTTTTAGCGGCAAACACATATGCTTTCCCATCCAGCTCCAGGGCGGCTGAATGCATCAGGAATGCATCATAATCAATCAGCTTTCGGCATATGGCACGATATAGGGCAATGCTTTCGCAGTAAGGAAGTGCGTAAGGGATTTCGCTGCGTTCCCGCTCTTCGAGAATTTCCTGCTCTGTGACGGATACACGGAAATCTTCCTGCTCTGAATCGGCTTTGTAGTGTTCACAGAATCCGCTGGTGTATTCATATTGATTGTCTATTCCTATTACTAAATTTGCCATTTTTATTCTGAACATTACAATATGTACTCCCCTGAACAATATTTCATTAACCCACTACAAAAAAGCCTGCCTGGCATGATTTCATTTCACTGTGCTATACTCGTAAGTGCACGAGACTTCCTTTTCTTTTCATGGAACAGCATCCGCCTATGCAAGACTATCCGATACAGCAGCCATCCGGCTCCCGCGCCCGCTGTGTTCATCAGCACATCATCCAGCTGGCAGTAGCCCCTCTGGGTGACAAACTGCACCCCTTCAATGGCAATGCTGCACAGGCAGGCAACAGGCACACAGCACCATGCCCGCCGCAGGAAGGGAATGGCGCCGGGCACGAGGATACCGAAAGGCAGAAACAGAATGATGTTCTCAATCACATATCCCCGGGACTTCGGCGTATCTCCCCAGGTTCCGAAGAGCTGTAGATTCACCCCTGTCCGGGAACCTGGCTCACGGCTGAAAAATGTCATATTCAGCAGGACGAACACATAGGCGATACAGCAGGCATATGCGCCCAGCCGTACCCAGTCCGGCCTGCGGTTACGGCAAAAGATTTTCCAGCACAGCCACAGAATCGGGAGCGATGCCAGCCCCAGGAGCAATCCCTGCGGAATATAACTTATCGGCTCCTGCATATCTTCGCTGATACATTCAAAGACTTGAGCCCAATCGTCCCCGAATATATCTGTCAAATATCGGGAAACATAACCGCCATCCGCGGAAAGAAGATATCTGATCATTTCCATCCTTTCCCATATTTCCTCAACAATTCAATTCGGCGCCGGCTGATTTCCATGCTTTCCTTTGCCAGTTTCCCGCCATTTTCCCTGTTGTGCCTGACAAAGCGCCCCCAGCGCTGTACCCAGCGGACAGGAAGAAGCCATGGTTTCTCCTGAAGCTCAGGGTGCATCCCAATCATGGCTGCACGCCCCGGAAATATGGTCCTGCCAAGTAACCGCAGCCTGCTTCGTGTCCCGCTGCTTTCCACAGCAGCCTCCGTCATGTGAATCGATGTCCTCCAGGCCTGAGTCTCATTTCCAAATATGCCATTATCCAACAAATCCAGCAATAATTCTTCCGGGCAGCTTGTCTCTCCCATCTCCGGCAGCCGAAATCCCAGATACCGATTCCCTATGTAAACTAAATCTCCAAAGAACTTTTCCGCTCCTATCTGCCCCAGTACTTTCCTGATATAGTCCTGATCTATTTCGTCCCCATAAGCCTTATCATACATAAGAATATCCAGTACCTGCCGGATTCCAAAGCCGCTGGCCATCATATGTCGGAACACATGCAGAATCAGGAACAAAAAATGGTCGGTATGGTTCATCGTCCAGAGAATCGTGCCTTCCACGTCCAATTTAATAGGATGGTCGAAAACAGACTGAAAGCAATCATTCATCTGTCGGCGCAGATTGTTCTCGCGTCCAAAAGGATTCGTATGAACCTCTATGCACAATCCTGAATCAGCATGATGGAAACTAATCTCCTGCAGTTCTTCCAGCTGGCCGGATGTCACCGTTTCCCGTTCCGGCAGGTATCCTTGTGACACCAATACCCTTTTAACTTTTTCATATTCTTCCTTTTGAATCAGGATATCTTCATCGCCGGATGGGCGATGGTCACTATAGCCGCCATACATCCGGCGGCAGACAACCCCTTTCATGACTATGGGATGCAGCCCGGCGGCACCAAACGCACGATAGAGTTCCAAAAAGGCTTCCGTTCTCTTAATCTGACCTGCAGTCTGCGCCATCGCTGTGCGCATGCAAGCTTCATATTCCTGTGTTTTCCTAAATTCCAGGATTTCGGAAGCCACATCAAATATAAGTGCATGGACATTTTGGGCTCTGGCAAGCCTGAGGATTTCCGGCCAGTCAACAGGGGGGATTAATTGAAATTCCTGGTTTTCATTTACTGCTTTTCCAAGCAGAGATAGAAAATTTTGTTTTTGATTGTCCATTGGCTTAATTCGCTCCGTGCTGCTTGCTGATTTCATACTTCCTCCATATCAGCATAATCTTCTGTCAGGCTATTTATCTGGTATCTTCAATCTCGCGTTCCACTTTTTATAGAAAATTTTCAAAATAATCCTTTCCCTTCCTGATGTTTCATCATCCGCGCCGGGTTTCCAATAGCAACCATTTTTTCCGGCACATCCTTATATACCGCTGCCCCCATCGCCAAAACAGCTTCCTTACCTACACTAATCCGATCCCTTATCATTGCGCCTGGCCCTACATAACTTTTTTCTTCCAATACACAATGTCCTCCAATAAATGAACTTACAGAAACCACACTATGCATTCCCAGCTTTGTATCATGACCAACAACAGCCCCAATATACACTAAAGTATTATTTCCTATTTTGACATGTGCATCAATGAATACATTAGGTGCAATCATACATCCTTCTCCGATGCTTGCCCCCTCACAAACTAATGCTGATTTATCTATATATGTATAGAATGAATATCCTTTTTCGCGTATTTTGCTAAACAACTTTTCTCTTGTTGAAGGCTCTCCCTGAGAAATTATGAATTGTACTTCTGTCTGTGAAAATTTCTCTGTCACCTGTTGAAATGTATATACTTTCCTACCTTCCCATTCAGAAATTCCAATTATATCATCTACATAAATAATATCGCTCCACTCGTGTTCTTCTTTATTGCGCCTGAGCGCAAGATTCATAAATGTCCTGCCGCTCCCTCCTGCGCCATATATTGCAAAAATCATCTTCATTCTCCTTTCTTATATTTCAAAATTCATCCATTATCTTCTGAATTTCAGTATCTCCGACTTCTTTTATTTCTTTATTAGCTATGCGGTACACTCTGTCACACATATTAAGTACACTCGGCCTATGTGTAGTCAATATACAAGTCCGCTGTCTCCAACCTTTCATTAAACTTGCCAGAACACGGCGTTCTGTCGCTACATCTAACGCTGATGTAGCTTCATCTAACAATAAGATAGGAGTGCGGCACATCAGCGCTCTTGCAATTGCGAGCCTTTGATTTTGTCCTTCCGAAAATCCAAGACCGCTTTCGCCAATTTTCTGATGTATCCCTTCCGGCAGAAGTTCCACAAATTCGTATGCACATGCCTCTTTTAATGCCTGAATAATTTCCTCATCTGTGGCATCTGGCTTCAACATCCGCAAGTTATCAGCAATGGTTCCATTCAGCATAGTATTTCCCTGCGGTACATACGCCATCAACTTACGTGAAGCCGTTGTTATCGGCATAGTCCCTCCATTTGTAACAAACACACATTCGCCTTCAGCCTTGACAATGCCAAGCAAAATACGCAGCATCGTTGTTTTCCCTTCCCCTGAGGGTCCCACAAAAGCAACAATCTCACCTGAATTCACATAACAAGATACATTTTCAAACACTTTTTTACCATTTTTATAATGGAAGCTCATCCCTTTTATCGACAAGGAAATTCTTTCGTCATTTTCTTGCCCATTCAGCTTCTTATAATCATCAGCCCCCTCAATCACCTCTTCCTGTAGCTCCAAAAGTATCCTCACACGTTCCGAAGAAGATATCGTCCCAATCGCGGCCGGAATGAGCTGTATCAGAGACTTGAAATTAGTCGCAACATTCAATGCCATCGCAATCAGCAAAGTCATTGTGCCGAGCGAAATAATCCCCAAATATACATGATAAAGCACCCATGCAAGACAGACAAGCGCCGCCACCTGACCACTGATATACATGACACTCCAAGAGGCTATCGCATATTTGTTCGCTTCTAAATCAATCTGCTGCCGTTCATTCTGCTTTTTCTGCATCTTTTCGTCAAAAAGCGATATTAAACCAAAACCTTTGATAGATTGTAAATGCTGGAAAGCCTCCTTATACAAACCCATGATGTCACTAGACATTTCCCTTTGTTTTTGAGTGTTCACATACAGTTTTCCAAGAAAAAATCTGGAACTTATCAGTATTATAGGCGCTACTAATACAATCACAAAAATCATTGTGTAATCATAGTATACTATGATTACAATCGAAATCAAAAGTTGTAATCCAATGGCAAGCAATGAGGGAATCCATCCTACTGTACTCTCTGATATTGTTCCAATATCTTCCTGCATTCTCGCCATAAGGTCACCACTATGATGCTCTATGATGGTTTCCCAGTCCGCACATAATATCTTCCGAAATGTTTTTATTGACAGCCTTTTTTTTACTACAGAATTTACTTTTGCTGAAATCCTCTGGCTCAGCATCGAAAGTCCTACATTCATGCTTCCGGCCACAACATAGTAAGCTGCAACAAACGCCACTCCGGACCATGTCCCTGCAACTAAGCTATCTACAAGGCGCTTACTCTGCAATGAAAAACTTAATGATATTCCCGATGACACTAAAATAAGCAATGTATAAAATATAATTTGCCATCGATATTCTGCTAGGGTATTATAAATCCAAAAGAATTCTGATACAGCCTTTTTCAGAAATCCTTCTCTTATCTTAGACACTATTTTCTTTACTTTTGTCATTCCTGCTTTCTCCAACTTAATCTCTAATCAAGATGTGCAAACGACTATTGCAGCAAAATATCACTTATTCGATCCACCTCATCTTCAGACAAACCGTCATACAATGGTAGCGTCAAAACACGCTCCGCCACATACTCAGCAACCGGTGTGCGTACTTCTTGAAATAGGTGTTTGTAACATGGAAAATCTTTCGTAAGCGGATAAAAATATCTTCTGGCATGAATTCCATTCTTAGCCAATCTCTCATATACTGAGTCACGATTTTCCCCGAATATGTCTTCCTTAATAAGAATCGGAAAATATGCATAATTTTCCTGTACCCCCTCCTGGCTTGGTAAAAGGACAATCCCATCTCGATTTTTCAATCTTTCGCGGTATCTCTCCACTACTCTTTTTCTTCCGGTGAGAATCTCATCCAGATATTCCATATTGCATAGCCCCATTGCAGCATGAAATTCACTCATCTTAGCATTTCCGCCCACTGCGCATACCATATCTTCACCCATGAAGCCGAAGTTCTTAATCTGATACATTTTTACACCATCTTCAAAACTACGAAATGTTATTGCCCCTCCTTCTATCGAATGAAATGGCTTTGTCGCATGAAAGCTGAAAATAGAGGCATCTCCAAAATTCCCGATTCCCTGTCCTTTCACTGTGACACCGAATGCATGCGCTGCATCATAAATCACTTTCAAATGATGCCTGTCCGCTATCTCCTGAATTTTTTTCACGCTACAAACCTGTCCATAGACGTGAACCGGTAGAATCGCACTGGTTTTCTCCGTAACCAACTCTTCTATTTTATCTACATCGATTGTGTAATTTTCTTTACAGATATCGCAAAATACCGGAGCCAATTGATTCCTCACAATCGCATGAGTAGTTGAAGCAAACGTAAAAGGAGTCGTAATCACTTCCCCTGTAAGCCCATATGCCTGCAGAGCTGTCTCCAATGACAAATGTCCATTGGCAAAAGCAAGACAGTATGGCACACGCAAATACTGTGTCAGTTTTCTCTCAAATTCCTGATGTAATGAACCCATATTGGTCAATCTATGTGATTCCCAGATACTTCTTATCCGGTCTATGTACTCTTCCATAGGAGGCAGAAAAGCTTTTGTAACATATATATCTTCCATATTACCTACCTCACACTTGGTTTTCTGACGCGGTCTTCCTGTATTTTTTTCAAAAAGGAAACACGATGAGGTTCTGCTAAAATCATTAGTATCCCCTGAAGCCATAGCCACTTTCTTCTCTTTGACCAGCTGCGCGCTCTTCTTGATTCACGGAACAACCTCACTTTCTCATTTACCATGGAAATAGGTGAACCCAGTTTTCCAGCCAACCGTTCCAATCCCAGTGCCATCATGAAAAAATATAAATAATTTTGTTTGGACTCCACTTCATGTGCAGAGGACCAGTTACTGCCATTCTCTTCTATATAATAGTGATAAGTGCTCATCACTTCCGGCAAAACCAGTATTTTCCCGTATTGCAACATCAAAAGCACGGCAATTCTATCCATCGGCATCCATAAGAACCATACTAATGTCCTATAATACTTTTCTTTTGCTTCCTGAAAAATATTCCTTACTATTAATGTTGAAGTCTGGGCTGGCAGAGCAAAAGACTCCACATCCTGCAGTGTATAGTCATGAGCAGAATCCTCCTCGAAGCCTTTTCTGATAAATGCGTTGCATGCACTCACGATATTCCAGTTATGCACACATGCAGCATATTCTGAATGAGTCTCCAAAAAATCAACCTGTTTCTGCAGTTTACCGCAATCTGTCCAAAAATCGTCCCCTTCCAGCATCGCAATATATTCCCCCGTACAATGCGTCAGACAATCCAACAAGTTTTTAATCATTCCCAAATTTTTGTCACGATACAGGGGGCTCATTCTGCCCTGAAACTTTTCCTCGTATCTCTTAACGATTTCCCTCGTACAATCCTTAGAGCAATCTTCCCCCACAATCAGCTCATACTCATATTCCGTCTCCTGCATTAATACACTGTCAAGAGCCTGTTCTATAAATCTCTCATGATTATAAGCCAGCATCACAATACTTACTTTCATACATGTCTTCTCCCATGGCAATTTATCAACTAAGCCTTTCTTTCCGCTTTACCAGGCAAAATCAGATAACCTAATGCAAATAAATTGTCTTTCCATTTCCGTTTTCCCATTGATTTTCCAAAAGCTCTGATAAATCTGAATGGATGTAAGAGGGCCTCGCATGTCTGCCATATAAAAAATGGTCTGTTTTTTCTTTCAAGTTGCTTCACAGCATCCCGATACTCCCTGCGCGATTCCCTCTTTTGATACTGATTATCCATAACTTTCATAAAAATTGTATTAAAACTGCCGCATGAAATTCCTGCTTTTTTTCTATGCCTCCAAACTCCCTTTAGCAAAGAGACAAAATCATCCAGCCAAAATATTTTTGTATTATCTTTGTTCATAGCCGAACCGTATCTGATACGATACCAGGAAAGTACTTCCGAAATTCCTTTCACTTTGTGAGCATATAATAAATACTGAATCAAGAACCCTATATCCTCTCCCATCCTTACTCCAGATTCAAAATAAATTCCCTTAGCTTTAACCAGATTCAGCCTGAAAAATTTGTTGCAAAGAAAATAACATGCGTTAAATTCCAGATATTCATCTAATATATAAGCCACTCTTTCCTTGCTGCCTGAAAGCTGAAAAGACTCAATTTTATTTTTTGGCTCCCAAACGGTTAGCGGCTCTTTTCCTTCTTTTTTCTCTACAATCATATCAAGGTTAAAATATAATAAATCAAGATTCTCCTCTTTCATATAAGTTACTGCTGTTTCGAGAAGCCGGGGCGTAATCATATCATCACTGTCCACAAACAAAAGATATTCTCCCTTTGCGCACTGTATTCCAAGGTTTCTGGCACTGGACACACCTTGATTTTCCTGATGATAGCATTGTATTCTCCGATCCTTTTCTGCATAATCATCACAGATGCTTCCAGAGGCATCGGATGAGCCATCATCTACCACAATCAATTCCCAAAATGGGTAGGTCTGTGCAAGTATCGAATTGATACAATCAGCCACATAGCATTCTGTGTTATAAACCGGCACAATGATGCTTACCAGTAAATCTTTCATTCTAATATGTCTCACCCCAACTATAACTATTGCTTCCAATAAGATAAAGTCGCATCATTTTCTATCATGTACTTTGTTTTCAAACAGTTTCCCCATTTTAGCTTAATCAGCCAATATGGATCCTGACAAACGTTCGCTGCAAGCATTCTGTCTGCATAATACATAAACCAGGTATCCTCCATTTTCTGGTTTCCCTTATATGTCCATGAGGTACTGTTTATCCCCATTTCACGGCAATATTTCAGAAATTCCATATCTGAATATTCACCGATATAAACCGGAATATTATGTTTTTCGCTGTAATCCCGATAACTGCTGCAGACCGTTTCAACATCTTCATGTCCATACAAGTGCACCGCGTAAATCACATTGCTCCACCCGCTTTCTGCCGGTTCCGGAAGCGCATCCAATGTCCATATCCCTTCCACAATAATCATATGTTCCGAATCTACTTTTCGAATGGCTTTCATCATGCGGTCATACACAAGATTCCTTGGATCAGTCTCTACACTGTCCGCTGCAATTAAAGCTTCATTCATGATGTCATAGGCGGCAACCGTTGGATTCCCCTGATATCTCTGTGCAATCGCCACCCACAGTTTCTCCATGACATCCTGATACAATGAATCAGAAAACAATTCACATTTTCTGGCTGAGCCGGCGCAATGATCGGTGCTCTGTCCTCCCGGGCACCCATGCATATCCAAAATGACATATAGCCCATACTTCTCCGCCATTTCAATTACCCAATCCAATCTCTTAAATCCCGGATTGTCATCCATATCTTCCGTAATCCATCTTCCTCCTGAATCTTTCATAAAATTACGGTACCAGAAAGGGACCCTGATTACATTACACCCTATTTCCGCTATTCTGTGAATATCTTCTTCTGTAATCCAATTGTCCTCATAGCTTTCCACCAGCTTTTGCGCATCTTCAAATCCAAAGCGCTCCTCAAGTACCTGAAGCGTCTCCAGATATGTCCAGAACTCAACCGTATCGCTTCCTTTGACGGGACACATCCAATATTCCTGGAGAAGCCAACCGCCAAGATTGACACCTGACAAAATGATTTCTTCGCCATTTCCTTTGACAATCCTGTTCTCCGATACACTCAGCATATCCTCTGCAGTCCATTGAACCAGCTTATCTTCCGTAAAAAAAGAGTTTGTATTTCCTCCCACCGGTATATAATGAAACCATACTGTCACAGTCAAAAATGTAAAAATAACCAAAGCACATAACACGCTGAGAGAAATTATGATGCGTCTCTTTTTTTGAGTCATATCCAATACCTCCTTCGAAACTGTTTTGGAGAAATAAGAAATAGTCCATAACGAAGCTGTTTCCTTAATCCCAGTTTCCTTCGATAACGCCACAATGTCGCAAAATATTGTGGGTATATCTTTCTCTTCAGCTCGCTTCTATTATTCTTGTCAAACAGTTTAAAATACATGATGACAGCATTTTCAAAATAGGAATACAAAATATCAGTAAATACTGTTATATATTCCTGCTCTTTAAATAATTCTATTCGGCTTCTAATGGCTTCCAAAGCATCCAGATGCCGCATATTTTTCTTCTGCCTTTCCCCCATAATACTTGAAGAACGTTGTCGATAGTAATACAGTCTATCATCTGTCCAGACAGCCTTTTTCAACCGAAAAATATATTCATTCACCATAAATTCATCTTCATGAAGCTTGTCCGGAAAACGCAGGCCATCTTCAAAAAACTTATGGCTCACCATCTTATTCCAACATACAGCCATTTCCTCGCTCTGGTTATTCGGCCCCACTGTTGCTAATTTTCGCAGTATGACCACCTTATCAAGAATAGTTATATCGTTTTCTTCTTTCTTCTTATTTTCCGCTTCTCCCTTATCATAAACCCCCTCCTCTCCAAACTTCACATAATTGCACATGGAAACATCCGCCTGATATTCTTTTATATTTGAATACAGAATTTCAACATATTCTCTGCCTACAAAATCATCCGAATCCACAAAGCATATATAAGCGCCTTTCGCAATATCCAGTCCGGCATTCCTTGCCATAGGAAGTCCTTTATTTTCCTGTTCCAGCAGAATAAAACGAGGGTCACATTCGCAATATCTCCTGCAAATGCCCGGAGAACCATCTCCCGATCCGTCATTTATCATTATCACTTCTATATTCCGATAGCTTTGCATCTGTAAGGAATCAAGACATTCTGTCAGGAATTGCTCTGAATTATATATTGGAACTATAATTGAAATTAATTCTTTCATATTCATCTCTTTTCCCTTTATTATGTCCTCAGCCTTGATACTAATTTTTCCGATTCATTACAGTGACTCATGTCTCTTGACAAACCGAACCCATAATTTCTTCAATATGACACAGTGAGTTGAAAGGAATTCTTTTAAACTCAATAGCATAAAAAGAGGAAAATAAAGTTTATATTTTATGCCCTTATATATAATCCTCACTAAAAAGTCTTTATTTCTCTCACTTTCATAACATAATACTTTTATATTTTGCTGTTGACTCAAAAAGGCCTTTAAGTTTTTACATCCTTGCCAGAATCTGTTTTTTGGATTTGAACGTACTAATCTGCCGACTTCTTCTTTTAAATCTATGTACGAACATGTCATTTCAAAATGTTCTGCATACTCACCCGCTATACCTGCAAGTGTGGATATTGCCCATTGACATCTGTAAGCCTCTATTTCCTTTATCCTGTCTTTTTCATTCTTGTCATAGTTTTGAGTAATACTGTTCTCACGAGAAATGTATGTGTATATTATTTTCGGTAGATAATACACATAACGGCAATGAGAATAATATTGCAGATTAAATATAAAATCTTCACACCAGTCTATTTCCTCCGGAAAACGGATTTGTTCTCTGTCAATAATTTCCTTTCTGTAAAGTTTATTCCAAACCACACCATAATAAAAAGTCTTTGGATACTCTGCAAATTCATGCAGAAATTTCTTCTTATCTGTTTTTCCTTCCAATGTTGTCGGTCCATGATAATGTCCTATGCCTGAGCCCATATAGCTTCCTATCACCAGGTCAACAGCAGCATCCGATTTCATTGCCCGCAGCATAATCTCTATAGAATCCGTTTCCACCATATCATCCGCATCTAAAAAACGAATATACTTGCCAGTGGCTTTCTGAATACCAAAATTTCTGGCTGAGGAAACCCCTTTTTGATTATTCTGATACATCATAATCCGGCAATCTTTTTTCTGAAATGACTGTATCAATTCCCTGCTGTCATCTGCGGACCCATCGTCAACAAGAATAATCTCTAAATTCTTATAGGTCTGTAACATCAATTTTCCTAAAAGGGCGTCTATGTAATTGGCCGAATTATACACAGGTATAATTACGCTGACTTCTTCCATCGCTTCATCCCCTATATCACGTCATTTTTTCACCAACATATAGTACATCCCGATTGCATAACGGAATATCAGGTATTTCATCCATTCTCTTTTTCCGGTAATGCTTTTCCTCAATATTCTTAAGATTTCCGTCTGCTGCAGCTGTCTGTAATATTCTTTTTTACGGTCCGGTTTTAATATACCGATATAGTACAAAGTCATGGATATATGCTCAAACAGAACTCTTCCCAATGCTTTTTGTTGTTGTTGATTCAATTCCAAACACAATGTTCGAAAACATTGCAACACCTTTATGCATTCCTCTATATCCTTTTCTTTCACGCCACCCTGTACAAGGCTTTCCTTTCTGAAACGGTACTGATATCCATAGGTCGGTACAGAACAGATTCTCTTTGCATATAGCAATGCCTGATTAATCAACAACACATCTTCATAGAGAAAGACCTCTGTATCAAAGCACAAATGGTTTTCTAAAAGGAAATCTCTGCGGAACATCATGCTCCAGACCCGGTTCTCCCAATCTCCCAAATCCATACGGCGATTCAGATACCCGATTCCGCTCATTATCTGCGTCTCATTTAATATTGGTCTGCTTACCGGCTGAATAGCGAATCTGTCCTCTGATGCTTTTGAAAAGCCTGCGAAAACCATATCGCACTGGTTTTCTTCTATCGCATGGTACAATTTATCCAAATAATCCCTCTCCAGATAATCATCGCTGTCCAGAAAATAGATATATTTCCCGGCAGCCAGCTCCATGCCATGATTTCTGGCGCTGCTCGGCCCGGCATTGGCAAACTGATATAAAGCAATATTCGGGTACACACCAGCTGTCTTCTTCACGATTTCAACGCTGTCATCGGTGGAACCGTCATCAATCAAAATGACTTCGCACATATCGAAGCCCACAGAATCGATGACCGACTGCAGACATTCCCTTATATACTTTCCCGTATTATAGATTGGTATGATGATTGAAATCTCAGCCATTGCCGCTCACCGCTCCATTATACATACGAACATACTCATCCTGCACTTTCCTGGCAGCATCCACGATGTCATAGCCCTGCCTTTTCAGTTCCTCATATACCGCAAAATTACGCTCTGCGCTTTGTCTTTCTATTCTTTTCCTCCATATATCTATATCCAAAGGTAAATATGCAATCTGTCCTAATACATCCACCTCTCTGGGAATTTTGTCCGATGCCAGGCATGGCAGCCCATTCACTTCCGCCTCTTCCAGCGCTATCCCATAACCTTCAAACAAAGAAGGCATCACATAGATATCCATCATATGATAATAGTCCTGTGGATTAGATACCTCTCCTGCAAAAAGGACATTCTCCTCCAGATGATACTTTCGTACTTTGTCCTCAACCTCCTGCTTCATCCACCCGGTGCCGAGAAAAAGTAGTTTATATTTTCTCCCTGTTTCCATCAATTTCTGAAGCAAATCTACCAAAAAGCCCTGATTCTTCTGTATGTCAAATCGTCCGACATGCCCTAATACAATCACGTCTTCTGATATCCGATATTTCTTTCTCAGCTCATTTCTTCTGTCCTTGTCAAATAGAAAACGGTTTAGTTCTATTGCATTTGGAATCACTGAAAAGTCAGATTTCCCATACATCCATATGCCGGCTTCTCTTGAGCATGCCCATCTTGCAGTGGCATAATCGCTCCCCCTATTTCGACTATAGTCATAAAAGAAATGTTTCAGCCCTATTTCCTTGGGGAGTACATGATCCGTGTTGTGCGCATGCGAAATCCGAATCGGAACGCCGCATCTTTTAGCCAGTTTCAGCACTCGATGGTTCATCGCATCACAATGAGCATGCACGATTTTATATCTTCCTGTCTTATAAATCCGGCATAATTCTCTGATGTATCGCAGCAATTCATGCCCCGGCTTCGGAAGATAATAAATCTCACTGCCCGCCGCACGGATTTCATCATCGTAAACTCCGGGGCCTTTTCCCTGCAACACAAAGTCGATGTGTATTTTTGTTTTGTCAATATAGCGGAAGTAATTCATCATGAAACTTTCAATTCCACCATAATGTAATATGTCACCATACACATACAGAACATTAACAGTAACAGCTTCCATCACCGGTCTCTCCCCCATTTTTGTTGCTCACTCTATGCCACAGACTGTACGCCTGGCCCACTGTCCTCGCTTTCATTAGTCATGATAGATGCCGCAGCCAAGAAGAAATAGGTCAGATAGGATATTTCCGTTCTTGTAGCATTGTTGTAAAAGACATTAGCCATGGTAACCAATCCAAACACAAAACCAAAAACAGCATATTTATTGACGATTTTGCATGCAATCAATTTCTTCAGATGCTGTGCCGCTATAACACCAAAGATGGCCACGAACAACCCCAGCCCAATCAGTCCGCCCTCCAGAAACAGCGTCTGGTGGCTGAAATATAGATAATTTGTCTCCCCATGCTCACGGTAAAAGGGGCTAATCAGGAAATCGAATTTAGAGTATTCACAGTTTCCGAAGCCGTACCCTGTCAGGTTCAAGATGGGGGATTTTTTAAAAAACAGGTCGTTGACTTCGGGTATGAATTTTACGCGGCTAATTTTGTACTGTGAGCTGCTGTGGGCTTCATACGTCCAATAGCTTGTCTTACCAATTATTACATCAAAATGCCTCGGAAATATAGCAGCCAGTATTGCAAGTCCAACCAGCCAGGCCAAAATTGCAGCAACAGCAAAACGCAGCATTCTCTGTATCCTTGCCTGCTTCTTTACCACATATATCACACTGACCAATACTGTGATTCCTATATATTCATAATAAAAAATTTTAAGTTCCTCCAATGCAGCAATAGCCATTGTAGAAGACAGCAGAAAAAACAGCATGGCAACATTCATTTTCTGTTCAAAATATACACATATGCCTAAAATCAGCATAATACAGAGGAGAATGTTCGTCTGTCCATTTCCTCCTATCATGCTTCCAAAAATTCCACCCAGATTATCTCCTTTAGAGCCTAAAAACAAAAATTGAAAACAGATTAAAAAAAAGTCAAATATATAAATTCCAAACAGTCCACGATATACATTCTCTACAGCTTTTTTGTCCAGAAATATCCTACATGCCACAAAAAAAAGAAAGAACCGTGCCCAGTTTCTCGCGGCCCATGCCATACGGAGTATGGACGGGGTTTTCCAGCAAGTTGACAAAAGCATGAAAAAAAGCCAAAGGAACATGGTTGCCATTGGAACTATGTCTGCAATGACCACCTCCCTTTTATACATATCATTTTTATGCCTCACCGTACCTGTCGATATCAAAACCCCCAGAAAAAGAATCAGATTGATAATATCTGTCAGGTATCGGACACCTGCAGGAAGTCCCAAATCAATCAGCAGGCCGGAGAATAACACAAATATAATTTGGAAAACAATAAATCTCTTTGCTCTATTCCTATTTAACATTTTTCCTTCCCGCAACATAAATTTTCATAACTTCTTCATAATATTTTTCAATACTAATCAGTTTTTCTTCTTTACAATTCGCCGCATACTGGTTCGTAACATCTTCGTTATTCCACAATCTTAATATCCTGTTATTCAAATCTTGTTCATTTTTGCTCTCAAATAATTCTCCTGTCTTGCCGTTTGTAATCAGTTCCGGAATTCCCCCTATATCCGCTCCCAGAACAGGAGTTCCGTACGCCAGGCTCTCCATAATAGTAAATGGACAGTTCTCATAGCATTCTGACGGATATACCACAAATCTGGCTTCACTGATTACCTTGTCTAGCATCTTACCCGTCAAAAATCCAACATTTCTGATATTTTCTACTTTATCAACCTCACTTTCCATTGGCCCCTTTCCCGCAAAGACGAATTGTATTTCTGGAAGCTTTCTACAAACTTCAAGTAACGTTTTTATTCCTTTTTCCTCAGAATATCTGCCAAAATACAAAACATAATCCTGTTTCTTCACTTTTTTTTGTTCAATTGCTTCCATAAAATTATGTAATACTATTGTTTTCGAAGCAAAATTCTTTTTCATATCTATTTTCTGTTTCATAAAACCAGAGCAACATATTATCGTGTCAATAAAGCCATATACATCTCTTTTATGCCAGTAATATGCCTCTATCATTCCAATTGCCGACTTTATTCCCGATCCATGTATGCATTTACCCAATATACAGTTTATATACTTCCCATCCAAACATTTCTCACATAGCTTTTTAGCATACGGATTATAGAGCAAATGATTAGGACATATCAGTTGAGAGTCATGCGCAGTATATACGATTTTGCACTTATTTCCCTCTTTTCGCCATTTTTGGATTTCTAATATTATGGATGGCGTCAATTGATAATTAAAATTATTCAAATGGCAAATATCCGGTTTAAAATCATCTAGAACCAGTCGAATCTTTTTTCTAGCTTCTATAGAATAAATCGTTTTAACGGCATATCCGGCTTTCAAAATAGAATTCTTTCCATGAAAATCTAAATATTTTGTATACGCATTGACTCGATTTCCAACACATCTCTGCTCATGTTCCATGCCAAAATATTGGACATCATGGCCCATTTTTGTTAAGAACTCTCCAAATTTAAGAATATATGTCTCCGTTCCTCCATTAGGATACAAAAACTTGTTAATCATCAAAACTTTCATGAATTGTCCCGCCTCTTAAGTCATTTCTATCCTTTATTCTCATTCACATATCATATCCGCAAATCTTAATTATGATATTTTTCTTACTTTGAACCACATATATCACATGTGCTCAAATAGTCTAACTCACTTTTTGTAACTATACCATCACGATAATCTCTTACAATTTTGTTCTCATACATGTCATAAGATTTTGCTTTACAAAAAAACAGGAACTTATGCTTTACAACCCACCACGCAGGTTTCCATATGTATCTTCGCATAGCTGGCGATGCAGAGCCAATCATCCAGCAATCTCTGTTGCATTGATGTACCTTTTTACGTACGCTCTCCGCACTTGGACTATTCCATATTTCTTCCCATGTCTGGTTATTTAGGTTCCCCATTACTTCCTTCTTTTTTGTACCGTTACACGGCATGACATCACCGTATGGATCGATAAAAAAAACGTCAACACCAGTGCCGCAAGGCAGCAGACGTTTCTGACCATATATATAATTAATCAATCCATGATTGAAGTATGCTCGAAACCATTTTTTAGGACTATTCGATTTCAGCAATTTGTTTATCAAATCCTCTAAGTTCTCAGCAACACTTGGACGATTATGAATAATATTTCTATTTTCAACAAAATAGAAGCTATTATGCAAAGCGGCAGTTGCGAACTCCATCCCTAATTCATCAACCAGCTCATATAGTGGTACTAAATCTGAAGCATTTCTATCCTGAATGGTCATGCCAACGCCTATATCTTTCATCCCCATTTCATGCAGCTTCTTCAGCGTAGTGTATCCCCGATTAAATCCATCCTCTAACCCCCTAATTTCATTATTATTCTTTTCCAAGCCTTCTATTGAAATACGTATGCCAATCTGTGGGAATTCTCTGCATAAATCGATAATGCGTTCTGTAAAAAAGCCATTTGTCGATATGACAATCCTGTCACTTTTTTTATACAGCTCCCACACTATGTCCTTGAGGTCCATCCGTATAAAAGGCTCTCCTCCTGTAATATTTGTAAAATACATTGGTGGAAGCTTCTTTAGCGCATCCAGAGATATTTCATCTTCTGGCCTGGATGGCTCCTTATATCTGCTGCACATATTACATCGCGAATTACAGCGATATGTGACAATTACAGTTCCATTTAATTTTTTTCCTGTTTTCTTTTTATCAGCCATAACTATTCTACTTATCCTGACCTTTTCTCTTTTTTACAGATTGCAAATCGCTTAATGCAAGAAAAAGTTCATCTTTCTTTTTGTATGCTATAACTCCTATTATCAATATCATCAGATGTCGAATCCATATTTGTTCATAAAAGATAATCACTGCCAGTCCCAAAAGCAACACCGACAATGACAGTATACATAATCTCATTGTATTAAATACATGATTAATCTTAAGGGCCTTTTTAACACTTATTGTCATATAAATATAATGCCCCAGTGCAAAAACAGCGTAGCAAAATAGCGTAGTATACGCTGCAGCAATATATCCGAATACCTTTATGCCTACATAATTTAATGCAATATTAAGCAATGCTCCTCCCATAGAGATATACATTGTAAATTTATTCTGATCATAATAGAATTCTACATTGGCAAATGTGGTATACATAAAAGAAAATACCATCCCTATTGCAACCGGCGGAATTACATAAACCGCCTCATAATATTTTTCATCTGCCAGCAGCCTCATAATCTCTGGTGCGAATAATGCAAAAAATAGCGCACAACCGGCGACAAATATGTATATAAGGAACAATGCATCGTCCAAGGCTTTTAGCTGTTTTTTTTCCAACTTATCATATTGCCATGGCACCAAAGCGTTATTGATACTTTGAGTCACTATTTTCATAAGCAATCCCGCGTTATATGCCACACTGTATATGCCAGCCGCTGCCATGCTTACCATCTTCTGAACCATAATACGGTCAAATTGATCTAATATATATTGAGAAAAGTAATGCAACAACAATGGAAGATTAAATTGTAATGCAAATATCGCATACTCCTTTTTAAACCAAATTTTTCCTTTCTTTCTATTATAATAAAACAAGGCTGTTCCAAAACAAAAATTAACCAAAATGCATGTCAAGATACGGGCATATCCTTTCTCCTCTGCCAGCAATACAGCCACAATGCCTATAGATGCATTCAAGAAAGCCATCAAAAGAGTTCTAAACACTACTGGTTTATATATGTATTCATATCTTTTCCGAATCGTCCAAAAATCAATTGCTGGCGTAACCAGTAATTCTGTAAACATGGCTACCATAATGAATGTAGGGAGTTCCGTAATTTCATTTATTTGCTTTCTGAAAAAAAGGTAAATCGTTAGCATCCACAATGTAATCATAAATGTCAATGACTGCATTGTGGATGTATATCCATCCCTGTCTTCTTTATACTTGCTCATTCCCTTATTAAAAACTGCATAATTTAGCCGCAACGTTGCTATTATCGTAAAAATCTGAAGCCATGAATTATATATACTGAATTGGCCATATTGTGTCGGTGACATTATTCTCGTAAATATAGGGGTTGTGAGCAATGATATGCACTTCTGCAAAACGGAACAAAATATGAACCATATCGTCGCCTTGGCAGCAATTGGTATACTATTATATTTCTTTAACATCCTTTTATCCCTTTGCCTTTTATAAAATATTTAAGACACCCTTTTGCCACACTTTTCATTCTGTTCTTAATGCGCTTTTTTCTTAAACCCGGCCCTATTGTTGCCCTATAAGCGGCTTCGATACCCTTCTCATGGTATGTTATCCAGAATCTTTCCTTTTGAGGATGGCTTTTTGAAGGCTGTCTTAAATTCGGGTTACCATTAACCGCTTCCTGATAGTCTCTTTCAACTAACTGCAATCCTTTGCAAAGCTTCAAGAAATCCATCCCCTTTTTTGAATTGACTATGAGGACCGAAACCTTACAATCCGGCTTATCAAACGGGATTTCACCACCTATTTTCCAGAAATCTCCTATTGTTATATCTGAAGCTCTTTCCTCTCTTGCATAAGGGCAACTATAACAGATATCATTATGCAATATACCCTCCTGAAACGACACCAGAAAATCATCCTCATGCCCTTTATATTGCCATACTTTCTTTTCTCCTGCATACAAGGAAAGCTCTACTCCCCATGGACTCCTAAAAGATACCTTTGTAATTTTTTTCTTTTTCTTTGCTTCTATCGATTTTACATAATCAGCAAATATTTTTTGTGAGGATACTCCATGGCATATTAGTTCTACTGTCAAAACCTGATCCAAGTATAACTTGCCTGCGGCTGCCCGCATAGCCGCGCACTGACACGGAGTTCCGATAAACAGCACTTTATTGCCTGCTTTCATTCTTTCGATACAGTCTACATACACTCCACTGCCGTCTGCCTGAATATATTTGCTCCCTCTGAATTTTTCTATGTCCCGCGCAGAATCTGTCAATTTCAATTTTGCAGAACACTTGTCATCCAAATATGTTCCGACAACACAATACCCTTCTGCTAATGCGATTTCATAAAACTCTGCCGCTACCCCTCCAGAACTGCTACCTTCCCTTTTCCCGCTGTCCTTTCTCCATGCCGCATAGGTCACAAGCTCAGACTTATATTCCGGACTCTTTAAAGATGGGCAATGTTTTTCACAAATTTTACAATCAACACAGAGCTCATTATTAATGCAAGGCACAAAATGACCCGTTTCTGTATCTTCCACCATTGTAATTGCTTTTTGCGGACACAAATCATTGCACAGTCCACATCCAGTGCATAAATTCCTGCTACATATATTTTCCATCCTCTAGTGCCTCCAATGCTGCTCGGTATAATGCAATAGAATCACATCTTTTTTTCTTTATCTCTATATCATATGTCTCATAATTCGGAACGGTATCCAAGCTATCACAGAATTCCTTGTAAGAGCTTTCCGCTGAAATTCCTGTCTCCATCATCCCTGTCCATTGAATCAAATCAAAAACCTTTTTCGATTTTGCTTCAACTGCGCATCTCTTATGCAGCATTAAAGTAAATATCGTCCCATGGAATGTTGTGGTAAAAACACACTCCGCATCCTTAATCAATCCGCCAAATTCCAATGGAGAACAGCAAATATTATAATCACACCACGACTGGTACATACATACAGCAACTAATTTCAAATTTCTCTGCTTTGCGTATTTCTTCAAATATTCTCGAAAAGCCGAATTCACATTATACGAATAAACCAATATATATTTTTCTTTTATAAAGTGCTGATGCCCAAAATTATATTCAGCTGCATCCAGCAAACAAGTTGGGTCGCACACAATTTGAGAAAGCTTTCCACAGATTCCATCCACAATACTCTGCGTATTTCTATCTCTCACCCCTATAATCTTAATCTGCCTTAAGCCCTCTATGATTTCAGGAAAGTTCTTAAAATCACACAAATCGGCATTTCCCATGCTGGGTGCATATGCCAGCCTGTTATCTATCCCCAAATTCATACCATAAAAATATGGATTCTGAAATGTCTTTACATTGATATTCCATATTTCATCACTTCCAAGTATGACTGCATCCAACTTAAGTCCGCGAATCTCCGATGGATTAATGACTGTAAACAAATCCAGCGCTTCTGACATCACATTATACATCAGCTTATTATATTTGCCTTGCTGTATTGTTCTAATCATGCCTTTCAGCGAAGTAACTGGTTTAAAAAAAACATCTTTCCGTTCTTCTTCCGTTCGAAACTGTATAAAAAACACTTCATGACCCATTGATTCCAAAAAAACTTTTGAAGCATAGGCCTGCAGATAAGCTCCATAATTCGCTGAATCATACGGCGTGACGATTCCCAATTTCACTTTTTCAATCCCCTTTCAATTCATTATCCATTGCACAGTTTTGTCTAATCCAGCCAGGTATTGTACAAGCAATGAAATAGGGCAAATACATTTCCTTATCATAAAGCGGATTTCCTGTAAATCCATACATTAGGAAAAAGAATTGCACTGCTATTGATATCATAAGGTATAATGCACCACTGTCATCATGTCTTCCATATTTTCTAATCCTTATCATTGCTTTCCAAGCAGAAAAAAGCGAATATACAAAAAAGCAAACAAAAAATGTAAATCCAATAATTCCAGTCTCGCATAGTAATTGAACATATATATTATGGGCATTCCATTCATGAATATTCCGATGTATAAATTGTCCCCACCCAATTCCGAACAGGGGATTATCTAAAAATAAATCAAATGCAATAGCCCACATCTGCGTCCTTCCCAATGTAATATCCCCGCTCTCAGCTGTGTCGGCAAAACGTGTCATAAAAACAGCCAATGCCGGAATATAATTTGCTATAATATAAACTCCTACCAAAACGCCAATTAAAATACCAAATGTCCTAACGAGACGCGTTTTTCTTCTATTGGACATATATGCGTAATATGCAAAAAACAAAGCAGCACAGCTAAATAATATATGCGCACGTTTTCCCGTAAGCAAAAGCGCTATAAGAGAAATAGCAAACCATATTTTATATGTCTTTCTATTTCCGTTAAAGAACATAACACAGCCCCACAGTACTACTGCCATTCCAACCAACATCCCATTCGTTGAATAATGGTTCGTAAACCCTGGCATGCATCCCTGGCTATATTGCTGTGTCAGTACGAGCATATTACTCGGAAATAACATCAGCGTAATCCTGAATAGCTGTGGCATAAAATACATGCCTATGGTGTACAGTGCATAAAACATATAAACTCCTTTTGAAAACAATAAAGCATTTCCCAGCCAATCTTTATCTTGGTATTTTGACAACCATACCATGAAAATAGAGGTTATGAACAAAATCACCGTAGTCGCCGTATTTATAGCTTTCAACCTAGAATTATTATGTAATACACATATCGCCATCAAAAATAATAGTACTGTAATTTTAGGAACACAGATAATCTTCGCTGATTTACTTTTTGAAAAAAAGGGGATAAGTAATGTAACAGCTAATAACATTATCATAAACAACTGCGCATATCCCGATAGTTTATAATATAAGGATGCTAAAGTAGATAATGCCACAACAAGCAAACTGAATATCATAGATAAAGCTTTCCGTTTTGTGGTAGTTAAACACATTATATATAACCTCTTTCAGTACTTTCTTCACTTGTTGTCAAAAAACTTTCAAATCTATAATAAATCTCTCTTCTGCGATGATTTAATTTATCATTCACATTGCTAAAATCCATTGCCTGACCTATCTGTCCATCCTCTGTCTCCTTGCTAAATCTCCTGTTCTGCAATCCTGCAAATTCCAATATATTGTCCATTCTGGTACTGTAAGAATTCGGATATACAACAAAAAAAAGACGATTAAAATTTATCGAAAAAGCCGTACCGTGAAATGAATCTGTCACAATATAATCTGCGTAATATAACAATGACAGAAAATCAAATACTGACGGACAGCAAACCTTTGAACCGAATTTTCTGTCAGCATACGAATACACAATCCTCACTATTTCCAGCTTTCGGTTATTAGCTATTCTCTTGACCACATCATCAAAATTTATATCACGGTGGCTTTGATGAAGCTGATATACTAGCAAATATGGCTTTTCTCTTTTTTTTGCACTGATATGTTCTTCCCATTGCTCTCTGCTGAACAGCAAAGTCGGATCCAATATCATCTCTGAAGAAATATTATATTTATTTAAAATATTTACAGCCGATTGCTCTCGCATAGTAATAAAATCATACTTCCGTATCAAAGGCATAATTTCTGCCGCTTCCGCATCATCAATGGCAGTTTTTCCGATACTTGTTGCAAATGCGATTCTCTTTTTATCCACCGGCGCATACTCCAGAAAAAAGCTCCTCTCTATCCCCTGATTCCAATTGCTATTCCACATTTGGTCGCTTCCAGTGCAATATATATCTGCTTCAGGGACATCTCTTTTCAAGTCATCTATCGAATTATATCCTTTAGCCGTAATATGTATATGTTCTTTAATAAACCCTCGAAAACATTTATATGCTTTCCAAACAGAAATAACCCTTAACAAATCTCTTAATGGTTTTTTTATCCATTGAAGAATGTTCTTCTTCTTATCAAAAACTATGTACTTAATCTGTTCTTTGACTGTTTGATCCTTTCTCCAGTAATCTACGAATTCTACTTCTGCGCCTAACTTTTCAAAAAAATTTTGTGTCGCAAATGTCTGAAGCGCTGAACCATAATTTACTGTATTCAGAACTGTTATGATACTTATTTTCATTTTTCCCTCTTATGTTGACCTCACCTTATTTATAAATGTGTATAACCCTGCACAATGCCTGACTAGAAATAATGAAATCCTCGCCCGGTATGAAATAAAATCTACAATATCGCATATTTTTATTTCTTTAATATCTTTCACAAGATTACTATATTCTTTCCGGAACTGCCCCCCTGCCTTTCTCCGCAGCATGACCAACAGTAAATAGTATTTGGACATAAGCATTTGATAGCGTGCTTCCCTTTCTAACTGCGGAAACGACTCTTTGGTGCTTTCATAAATCCTTTCTGCAAAATAGTCATTATCAAACCATCTTGAGTCAAAGGGCTTGTATGTAGCTGATGTATTTCTTTGATAATAACAATATAGATTTTCATCATGATATATAATTTTTAAAGAGTTTTTTAAAGCTTCAAAACAAAAAAATTTATCTTCATTCATTTTACGATTTATATCAAAATCTATTCCATCTACCACAGAGCGCTTTATTAGTTTATTCCATGCCCCCAGTTCGAACTTTCCTCCGCGAAAGAAAAACCTTAATGCCTCTTCCTTTCCAAATATTTCTATTCCTCTTGATACGGTTTTCTGGCTTATCATACCTATATCGTTCCACTTTTGAATACCGCATATGACCATATCTGCTTCATATGTCTTTGCATCTGACAGCATCAGAGACAACATATTGAGTTCCAGCCTGTCATCTGCGTCAATAAATATAATATACTCTCCTACCGCTTTCTGCTTTCCAACATTCCTGGCCGCAGAGACTCCCTGATTCTCCTGACTGCATACAACGATACGATGGTCTATTTCCGCATACTTTTGGCATATTTTCAAAGAGCAGTCCATCGAACCATCATTCACTAATATTATCTCTATATCCTGTAAAGTTTGCTTTATGACTGAATCCAGACAAGCTTCCAAATATTGCTCAGCATTGAAAACTGGAATAACGATACTTACACTCGGCATAACGTTTTCCTCTTTTTTAACCAATCAACTTAAGATATTTCAAAATCTCCTTCTGATTTCCATATTCCCGACTTTTCAAATATCCCGAAATCCGATTATACAGCGCTGTATCCTCCAAGACTTTAAGCACTCCCTCCGCAATTCCTTCTGATGTCATAGGTGCTATAAGCCCTTCTTGTCCATCTTCCAGCTGATCTCCCACCGTTGGGTACGCCGTTGTCACAATTGGGACAGCTAATATTTTTGCCTCATCCAAAACAACGGACTTTCCTTCATATCGGGAGGGCTGTACAAAAACAGTACAATTTTTTATATAGGGATAAGGATTTTCCCTAGCTCCAAGCAATACAAAACAGTCTTCAACTCCCTCGTCGCTTATTTGTTTTTTTAACTTGCTTTCCAGTTCTCCGTTTCCCAGAACAAACCAGCAAAAATTTATCCCTCTCTTCTTCATGATTCCTGCCGCCTGTATTGCCATATCAAAGCCCTTTTGCTCATGGAGCCGTCCAATTGACAGGATATTGATTTCTCTATCCACATATTCTTTAGGTGAAAATTCCATTGCACGCTTTCTTAATACCGTAGATGATGTTATATTCTCCAGCATGAAAATCTTATTTTTTAATTGCGGAAATTCCTCTTTTAATATGTCAACACAGGTATCAGAAATGGATACGATAGCATCCATATTCGTCAAATGTTCATAATCATATTTTTTAGGATGCCCCGCTGCACGATAATCATTGTGAATCCACACAATCTTCTTATCTGCCTTTACCTTTTCGTCAACATAATATAAAATCTCCCCTGAAATATACGCTAATGCAACATCATAATGCTTCTCCAGTTTTGATATCGTGGGGCTATAAAAATATTTCCACCGAAATCCCCTCTTCTCTCTGCTGTTATGCGTCATTACCCGCGAAATACCATTGCCTGCCAGCTTCCAAGGCATCAATAAACCTGCATTGAAAATAGAATTGTACATTCTGTCTATGGATTTCGGCGTTTCCATTACATTCACATATTCCGGCACCTGCGTCAGAAACATTCCCTTTTTCTTAAATAGCAATAAGTCTATCTCATATTCTTCCTCTGGCAGTTCATTCAAAAGATTAACAAGACTTCTTTCTGCCCCGCCATTATACAAGGATGTCATAACAAACAATATTTTCTTCATCTTATCCTCGCTGCCGCTTTCTTGATGAACCTTTTAAACCCTTTGGGCATCACTCCTGATACAAAATATTTTAATCGTTCCTTTTTGCAATGTTTGCGATAATACTGATTTATGGCTTGATATCCCTGCTTTTTATATAGTTCAAGAATCACTTCTCTTCTTTCGCTGTGTCTGCTGGGACGGCAAAGCTGTTCATTATGTCGACTGACTTTTTCAAACTCACTGGTCAATAAAATAAATTCCGCTCTATTATTCTGTATTGCCTTTTCTCCTTTCTCATTATTAACCAATATACAGGATATTCCCTTTCCATTAGACAATGGAATATCTTTTCCTAACTTTGGATATTCTTCGTGAAATCCCCAAAAATCTCCTAGTGTTATATCCGCTACCCTTTCGGGTGACGCATAAGGACAGCTATAGCAATTCACTCTACATATGTACGATTCTGAGAAAAAATGAATATATGCCAAAGGATTGCAGACATTAATCTTCTCCTTCTCAATTCCGCCCTCATTACGCCAAATACATCTAGTAACTTTTCCCTGCCCCTTACTCTTATCCCTGAAATAAAATTCTTTAACACATCCGCCCAGCTTATTTCCGTAATCCTTGATAAAATCCTGAAATAACCTCTTACTTGGCACACCATGGCAAATCACTTCGACAGTCAATAAGTTTTCATCTTCAGACTTTAAATACATTTTCAAACCTTCAATTTGGCATGGTGTTCCTGAAAAAAGTACCTGTCTTCCCTGCTGCAGATCTTCTTTCGTCTCCCGATATGTATAACCTATCTCACTTTGCACGTACTTGGAGCCCTGAAGCTTTTTAAGTTCCTCCAGTCTGTCGATTCGAATATGCTTCGGTGTCAGAATGTCATCCTTCCTTTGCAGAGCCGCGCCATAAACAACTCCTCCACCCTTTAAAACGTTTCTGGCAAGTACCGCAAATGCTCCTCCGGAAGCAGAATCCCTTAATATTTTTTCGTCTGTAGCAGCTGCTGCATAGACGCTGTGCGCCTTTTGCTTTTCTGCTCCTTTTCCGTATCCGCAGACTCTCTTACAAGCCCCGCATTCAATACATAGCGCTTCGTCAACATGAGGATAGGTAAAGCCATACTCATCCTCTTTCATAGTTATCGCATTTTTAGGACAGACATTCATGCATGCCCCACAGCTACAACAATCATTTTTATCATCAAATAAAATAATCGCCATCTCACTCCCTCGTAATATGTCATACATATCATTTATTTAATGTGCAAAAAGTCAATCGCCTCTCTCTTTTTGCAGGTAAGGTACTCATGGGCATACGCATAATCAGGAATTTCGTCTATCAAACTATCAAATTTCTCTTCTTCCCCTATCTTCATCAGTCTCTCTGATAATTTTATATCAGCCAACAGAGAAGAAATTTTATTTATCCTATTTTTTTCAGTGGGATAACATATAAAATCCCTATCGTATTTGACGGAGAAAACCGTTCCATGAAATGTACCGGTTATTACTTTTCCCGCATTCCTGAATAAGTCTACCCATTCATACGGTGTCAGGTTTATTGTCACTTCGTCATAAAACGCTTTATAATCACCTGCCCCCAAAATCCTGTAGCCATGCTTTTTCGCATACCCGCACAACAAAACCACCAACTCGTCCGTAAGTTTACAGTCATAAAGCAAAATATATTTATAAGGCTTCGGCCTAATCCCCTCTGCTTTGATATCCTTGTCAAAATTATAAAGAAACGTAGGATCCGGCATTTTTACTGCCTCGCGTCCGACAGCACGTTTCACAAATTTAATCGACTCCTCATCTCTCCCAGAAACAAATCTAATGCTCGACAAACCTCCCTTAATCTCATCCGGAACCACCGTTTCTTCTGTAACTGCTCCCACACTTGGCGCATATGCGATTACATTAAGTTTCTCCACCCCACATCCAAATTTCAGGGGATGATAGCCAGACCCCTGAATATTCCATATCTCATCACTTCCAAGTATCAACATGTCCAATCCCAATTTAGCGATTCCGGAAGCGCTGTAAACCTTTCTCGTTCGAGGCAAAGACCTTTCATACTTTGTAAATACCAGGAGCTGTTTCACTTTACTCGCATAAGTATGCAAGGAGTCAATGGACTTTCTGTAATGAAGCACATGCAAGATATTTTTTTGCCAATGCTTATACTTTACATAATTGACTATTGATATCTCCGCCTGAGGGTAAATCTGACGGATTACTTCATATAAACTTTTCATTTGAAGAAATGCACCATAGTTTTTTACATAATGATGCGTAAGAATTCCTATCTTCATCTATCCACGCTTTCCTTAATTGCCTTTTCCAGATATGCTCGGCTTATCTTTCTTTTTTCGTCAATTATTTGATATACACAGTCATAGTTAATTTCTTCTGCCAGCTCGTTCAAATCAAATCGAAAACTTTGAGTCATTTGTCTGTTCTCAATCCCAAGTTCTTTTAGTAAGGCATTTACCTTCCTTATACGGCTTTCATTTGTTAAATAGACTTTAAATTGTTTTTTACTCATAACAGAAAATACCACTCCATGGAATGTCCCTGTAAACACAAACTCTGCATTGCGGAACATCTCAATCCATTCAAACGGCGTGAGGTTAACTGTTATTTTTGTATACTTTCTGTCGCATTCTCCAGCCCCATATACGTTCAAATTATTCTCATGGGCATATTCAAAAATCTGACGGAGCACACTTTCTGGTAACTGCTGACAATAATAAAACAAAATATAGGGTTTAGGAGCAATATTCTGTTTCACCATTGGAAACTTTACTAAAAATGTAGGATCTAGAACTCTTATGGCATCCTGTCCTGTTATCTTTTTCACAAGTTCAAATGTTAAGTCATCTCTGGCCGAAATAGCCTTGAACTTCTTAACCCCTTCTTTTACATAATCCGGTACCTGTTGTCCAGCCACTGCTTTTCCAACACTTGGTGCATATGTAATTAGATTCTCACAGGTAAGACCTATTCCAAACTTAATAGGGGTATTTCCTTTTCCATCCATAAAGTTCCAGACTTCATCGCTTCCTACAATAATACAGTCAAAAGCCAGCTTATTAATCTGCTGTGCATTATAGCATCGTGAGGAAAGTACCATTTCCTTTTTTCGAGCTTTCTCAAATGTCCTCGGTAACTTTGTCTTTTGAATCCAACATTTCAGATTCTCTTTATGCCTATAAAATCGAAACCATCCACACACATTGATTATGAAATGCTTCCTGTTTATATAGTTTATAATTTCCACTTCCTCATTTGGAAACATCTCCTTAACTGCCTCCCTCAACGCCCATGCCTGAAGAAATGCGCCATAATTATTGATGTATTGATGAGTTAGGATTCCAATTTTCACGTGTTCTTCTCTGCCAATTCCAAATATCTGTTTTGAAGCTTGGCCGCCTCCCTTTTTATATTGTAACGCTTGTCCGATATTAAACGCGTATTATCTGCACGTTCCCTCATATTAAGTGCATCCTTTAGCGCATTTACCCATTCTAGCTTAGGAGCTTTCAAATGAATGAATTTCGCCTTTTCTGAAAGTGCAATTTCCTTTGTCACTGTATCAGAATAGATACACGGCAAATCTGCCGCCTGTGCCTCCACTCCTACAACCGGCAATCCTTCCCAAACTGACGGAAGCATGAAACAATCAAAAGCCTGATACCACTCGTTGACATTATTGACATTTCCTTTAAAAATAACTTTCTCTTCAAGTCCAAGTTGCCTTACTTTCTCCTTAACGGTATCCAGCAATTCACCATCTCCCAGCAAAACAAGCCTTGCGCTGCTGTCATACTTGGAAAACTCTGCAAAAATATCCACAAGAAACATATGATTCTTTTGAGTCATGAAGCGTCCTACATGTCCGATAACATTCTTATCCTTTAACCCATTTTTTTCCCTGATATAATCGCGAATCTGCTGGTTATATATAAACCTTTCCACTTCGATTGCATTCGGAAACCATTCATAATTCCCTTTTGCAACTACTGATTCTCCAAAATAGCACTGAGCCGCCGCAATTCCACACGTAAAATGCTGATTCATATTAGCTGGCAGAAAAGCCTTACATGCTAATTTTATGGGGAGCTTCCAATCTTTCGTGATGCTTGCCCCATGGGCATGAAAAATCCTCACAGGAATGCCGCTTACCTTTGCTGCGTGAAGCGCATACACTCCCAATGCTCCATTATGAGCCTCTATTATCTTATATTCCGGATGCTCCCGAAACATTTTTTTCATATATCTAAGATATGACGGATATTTAACCGGATTCAATCCCGGCGTGTGAAAAATCTGTCCCCCCATCGCTTTAATTTCATCATCATAGGCTCCGGGTTTCAGCTTATTGCACAAAAAATCAAACTGGACTTTATTTCTATCTATATGGCGATAATAATTCATCAGCATTGTTTCAATACCAGCCCGATCCATATTACTCACAGAATGCAATACACGAATCATTTTTTGTCCTTTCATTTGCAACCTGTATTCATCTACAGTCCATTTCTCATATTTTAGCGTCTCTATTTATTCTCAGCTCACCGACTTTAGATAAAAGCCATCTTGCACATACAGAAAATATAATTGCACCTGCAATCGTTCCTATAGCTGTTATGCAATAAGCTATTAATTCGTTCGAAACAACATGTGTTAAATGCAGTTTCTCCAATATACGGAAACTTACCATATGGCATAAATAAATTTCAAAGCTAATTCCACCAAGAAATTTCATGACAGGATTAATCAGTATACCCTTTCTGCAATCTCCAAGCGCATATATCAACAATGCAACACTCACCAACAGTGTCGTCATCGTAGATTCCCCAATTGCAAAATAAATCACGATTGCTCCCCCGCATAATCCAAGCATCACTCTCCAATAATGCTTAGATATTTCCGAAATCTTATCACGATAAAGATAAATCAATCCACCTGCAAAAAAATAAACCGCACTATAGACAATATTCGCTCTAGCCCTAAAACGCACAGACATATGATTGGTATCAAAAAAATATATCTGGCACAATACATTAAAAGCTATTGAAATTGCAAAGACCAGCCAAGCCCGCTTTCTATTGGCCAATAAATAGCAGAAGAATGGAAATAGCATGTAAAATACAAAAATCACTCCCAGTGTCCAGCCAACACCTATCACTTCAATATTGGCGTTTGGCAGCAGTCCAAAACATAATGTCAAATTTGCAAATACTTCATATACCGAGTCGATGCTTGGTGACACAATCAAATCCAACATACACAATGCTGCAAAAAACGGCCATATTTTTTGATATCTCTTTGTATAAAATTGTTCTACTGTAATTTTCTGATTCAATATTTTATCATAATACCCGCAGCACATTCCAAAAGCGCTAACTGTCATAAACAAAAACACGAAGTTTGTAAATGAGGTAATCAGCGTATTATAAACAAATCCGTCTATCGCATACTTTCCATTTGCCCTAACGTGCATAAGTACAATTCCCATAATTGCATACGCCCGCACCCCGTCTAATGCTTCATAATGCATTGCTTTTGCTGGTGTACCTTTCAATTGCTTTTGCTCAATGATCATTATTTTGAACCTTTCCGCACATCGACTACGCATTTACCGTTGTTTGGGAATCACTTTCTATGCCCGATACAGCTCTATCGTCCGTCTCACCACATCATCCCAGTCATACTTCCCACATACAAACTCTGCAGCCTCTTCCTGATACCTGCGCACCAAATCTCCATCATTACAGAGCCGCTGCAGCTTATCCCTCAAATCCCCCGCATCGCCTTTCCGAAATGTAACCGCTCTATCCTCCACCACCTCTGTGAGTTCCGAAATGTCCGACACCAGACAGCAGTTCCCATAGCTCATAGCCTCCAACAAACTCAAAGGCATCCCCTCCAAATCCGATGGCAGCACATACACATACGCATTGCTATACAGTTCATCCAACATCTCTCCCTGCACGAAACCCATGAACATAATTCTGTCATCCACACCTGCTACCTTCTTCAGCTCTTCCATATAGCTTTCCGTATCAGAAGTCCCCCCTACAATGACTAGCCGTTTCTCCGTGGCCGTCTTCCTATATGCCTCAATCAGATACCGTATGCCCTTCTCCGGAACCAGCCTGCCCACATACAGGATGTATCCGTCTTTCTTCAGACCGAATTTCGTCTGAATCAAATCCGCCTTCCGAATCTGCACCCTTGTCACGCCATTTGGTATGAATTTCGTCTCCCTGGCGTATGTCTCCCGGAAATACTCCTGAACGCCTCTGCTCAGCACGATGATTTCATCTGCATGCTTCACTGCGCACTTTTCACCGGCCATGATATACGCGCTGGCAAATCTACCCCACTTGGCTCTCTGGTAATCCAGCCCATGGATGGTAGCTACACACCGCTTACCGAACAGTTTCGGCAGCCAAAGCATGGCACATGGTCCCTCCGCATGGAAATGCACAACGTCATATCTCCCGAATGCCGCACACACAGCCGCACACATGGATGATGTCATGGCGGCAAATCCCCTCCGGTTTACCGTCCATACCTTTTTCAGCCTTACACCTTTGTATTCATGGGAAGCATCCACATCAAACTCTTTCCCGCTGACATGATGACCGGAACGGTTATAGCAGGTCACCCTGTTGCCCAGCTTCACCATTCGTGTACTGAGTTCTTCAACTACTATCTCAATACCGCCTTCACGAGATGGGATGCGCTTGTGGCCTAACATGGCTACATTCAATTTATTTTTATCTTTCAATCCTACAACGCCCCATCTTTCTTCAGCACCGCCTGAACCGTCTTCAGCAGAATCTTAAAATCCAGCCCAGTGCTCCACTCCATGATATACTTCCGATCCAGCTTCACAACCTCCTCAAAATCTGTAATCCGGCTTCGTCCGCTCACCTGCCACATCCCGGTGATTCCAGGCTTTGCCGCCAATCTCACCCTATGGTGCAGATCGTACTTCTCCCACTCGTCCACAGTGGGCGGCCTGGTCCCCACCAGGCTCATATCCCCTTTCAGCACATTCCAGAACTGCGGGAACTCATCCAGGGAAAATCTCCTGATGATGCCCCCTATCCCATTGGCCCCTCCAATGATGCGGGGATCGTCCTTCATCTTGAACATCATCCCATCTTTCACCTGGTTCCGGGCCATCAGCTCCTTTTTCCGCTCATCCGCATCCAGATACATGCTGCGGAACTTGTACAGCCGGAATATCCTGCCGTTCTTACCTACCCGCTCCTGGGAGTAGAAGATAGGCCCGGGAGACTTGATATAGATAAGCGGACCGATGAAAAAAGTCAGAACCACCGTAATGATACAGCCTATGGTGCCGCCGCAGATGTCCATTGCCCGCTTATAGACGACCTGCCGCAGGGAAATCATATTCACGCTGGAGCTTAACACCATGTAAGAGCCAAGCCTTCCGATGCTCTGCTTCTGCTCCGCCAGAGGCATGGCGCGCAGAATGCGCAGATGCACTGTGACCCCCATCTCCACCAGCTCATCGTACAGCTCATCCGGAAAGGACATTTCCTTGGGAAGCGTCAGAAGCACCTCGTCCACCCACTCCTGACACACATAATTTGTCACAGTGTCCCTGTCAGCCACCACCGGGACTCCCGCGATTTCTCCTCCCACCAGAGAAGCGTCGCCCTCATCCATCAAAACCAATCCCATAACCCGGATACGGTTATAATCGTTCACTTTCAGGTTATCTACGACTTCTTCCGCCATCCCGGCCGTAGTCACCACTACCAGAGAACGATCCCATCGCTTGATTTGTGCCCGAAGTACCCTTTTCCATCCGCACCGCACAGCGTAGGCCAGCAGGATATATGCCTCCGCTGTGACCAGCATGGTGCCCCGGGAGTAGTCTGTTGCCTCCTGGGTAGAAAAAAGATAGAAAGTTGCAAACAGAACAATGAAGAACGCATGTCGGATGGTAGCTTTAAATTCTGCAAGGTAGTCCCTCTTCATAACATTTTTAAAGCTGTCATCGAAAAGCGTCACAAAAATCTGAGACAGGAAAAAGATAAATATCATATTCCGGTACATTGGATTCTTGAATGGCAGAAGCATCCCTTGCCATATCAGGCACCCCAGACAGTATGCCACCTGCAGGCACACCATGTCCAGCAATACAAAATCAATGTGCTTCGCCCATCCGCTGCTCGCTTTTCTGTACATAATCCCCTCATCTCTTGTACATTTCCATGTACGGAACCCCTTACTCCTGTCTCCTGTATATAACGGTCAGGACTCCTGACCCTGTGAGCATCACGCTTACTGTCCTGGCTTCTGTATCCAGCTGTTCCACGGGAAGAATCTCCCATTGTCCTGCCGCTTTGTCGTAGAACAGTACAGATACATCCTCCAGACCCTCCAGTAAGTTGGGGACATAAAAGGTCAATTTACCGCTCCCGGTGACCTCCTCCCCGGTCTCTGCATCCTTTCCGATAATCGTATGTGTAGCAATCAGAGCATAAAAGCTCTTCAGTTCATCCATTCCCACCGCGCCGGCGGGCGGCTCTCCTGTATTGATGGCCGCGATTTGGTCGACGACTTCCTGCGGAAGGTCCATCATGGACGCATCACCGCCAAGGCTGAAAGTAAGCTTTGTGCCGGATTCCTGTAAATCCGCTTCAGCCTGGGATGTCTCCTCCGTTCCTTTCGATGCCGTCTGAGGCGTCTCCTCAGCTGCATCCAACAGCTCCCGGGAAATCTCTTCTTCATCGTCTTCTGCCTTTGACGGGACGTCAACTGTTTCCTCCATGGATGATTCTTCTGTAATCCAATCCGATGAATCTCCATATTCAGAAGCCGCACCACAGCCTGTCAGTCCCAGCGCCGTCCATATCGCCAGAGCCTTTATCCAGCCTCTTCCCAGTTTCATCTTCTCACCATACTGACCACTATTGTTTCATGCCAGACAGGCAGGACGTCTCTTGCAGAGACCATCCTTCCCGTCTGTTCCTGCTGTGCCTCTTCACCTGGCAATACCGGATTCAGGAAAGAATAATGTCATCCATTATTTCTCTTCTTTCTTCCGTGACTTGAACACCAGTACGACCGCAGTCTCTACGATGCCCATGGTCAGCACGCCAAGCCAGAACCCCCACCAGGAAAACCCGCTCCTCGTCTGAGCTTCCGGCGACAAAACAGCCAATGGCGTATCATCGTCGTCCAGCGAGACATCCTCAGGAGTCCCTTCAGGCGCGCTTTCCTCAGGAGCCGCCAACGGAGCGTTTTCGTCGTCAATGTCCAACTCATCGCCCGCATCACCGGCATCAGCCACCAGCGGAGCTTCGTCGTCACCTTCGTCCAGCGCATCGCCGGCATCAGCCGCGCCAGCCGCAGGAGCTGCCAGCGGAGTGCCCGCATCGCCGATGGTCAATGCATCACCGGCATCAGCCGCCTGGCCGCCGACAATGGCGCCGCCGGCATTGGGGCTTGCAGCGTTGGCAGTAATCGGCGCGTTGCCAAAAATCAGCGCTCCTGCCAGCACAAGCGCCAGCAAATACTTCCTTTTCATGTTACCACCCTCCTTTCTTCAAAGTATTTATCAATAAACGGCCCGTCTCCGAACCGGTTATTGCCTTATCAGGACACTTCCCGGTAGAACAGCTTCAGAATGATGGGCATCAGCGCTTCCTGGTTCACATGGAATTCATCGTACACCTCTGTCATCACCGCCTGGCCGGGCACTACATAAAAGTCCTCTTCCGCCAGGCTTTCCATCTCCAGCGCATCCAGAGCCACTTTCAGATATTCCTCTTTTCCCATATCCGTCACCATATGCTGCTCTATCAGGCCCAGCATATCCGTGACAATTGTGCTGTTCCTGGCCGCCTGGCCTTTCACTATGCCGAAGAACTGCATGATGTACTCCTGCTGCCTGGACATTCTAAAGATGGCCGAATGGGTCTCTTCGATGTCACGGTAACGGACAAAGGCTTCTGCCTGCTCCCCATGCAGGGTCACGGTAGCGCCTTCTATGAAAGCAGCATCTTTCTTCTCCATGCCTGCGGAGGGCACTGTCACTGTCACTCCGCCTACGCTGTCGTTGAGTATGTTGATCACCTCAATGTTAGCCGCGATATAATGGTCTATATCCAATCCGCATAGCAGATTCGATACAGCCTCCATGGTCAGCTCACAGCTTTTCTCCCGGCCGTCACCATAGGCGTAAGCCAATGTCAGGTGCTGGATATCTTTCCCCAGCACATTGCCGCTCAAGTCGGTCATGGTAATCTCTGTCATGGAGTCTCTGGGCACCATCAGAATCTTCAAAGTGTTCCTGGCCGTATCCTGGGCTATGACGAAAATTCCGTCCGCCTGTCCGCCCATAGTGGGAATCGTAGTGCCCTCCATGGTCCCTTTCCGGTCCACGCCCATGCAGAGGATGGCTTTCACATGGGTGTTGCGGCGATATGTCTTCCCATCGTATTCCACAGTCGCGCTCTGAAACAGCACGCTGCTTTCCGCCTGCGTGTAGACCCGCTCTGCGATCTGTGCTTCCGTCTCTTTCCGAAGCCTGTAGAGCCGAACCGTCTTATAGCCAAAGGCTGCCACACACAGCAAGGCCACCGCCAGCAGATACCAGATTTTTCGGTTTCTGCGCTTTCTTTTACGGCTCATAGGGGTCTCCTGCTTTGCCATGATCGTTCAGATTCCAGTACTCGATATCATGTCCGGACTTTTTCGAAATGCTCTGCTTTTGATTTACAGGAGCATTTTTCTCTTTTTTGGCCCCTTTCCCTTTCTTTTCAGATTTCTCATATCGTCCATATTTCTCATATCTGCCATATTTTCCATATTTACCGTAATAACCTTTTTCATGGGCGTCTACCTTGTTCAGTACCGCCCCCAGGATGCGGCATCCTGTCTTCTCCAGCTGGCTCTTCACCTTTTGCTCCAGATGGTAGCTGATAGCGCCGCTTTCTATCACAATCACTGCTCCATCGCAATATCTGGCTACTATGGCGCCGTCCGTCAGGCTGCCCATAGGCGGAGTGTCCACGATTATGTAGTCGTAGGAAAGTTTTAATGCTTCGAACATCTGCCCACAGAGTTCTTCCTCCAGCAGTTCCGCCGGATTCGGGGAAAAGGGCCCCGCAAAAATCAGGTTCAGATTCTCCTCATTGGTTTCAAAAATAATATCTTTCAATACCCTCTGTCCGCTCAGATACTGGGACAGACCATCCACCTCCCCTTTCACCTCGCAGTGGCTTAAGAGAACGGATTTGCGGATATCTGCGTCCACGAGCACAGTCTTCTTTCCAATCTGCGCCAGGGATCTGGCTATGGAGAGGGATATATTGCTCTTGCCCTCGTCCGGCATGGAACTGGTGAACATGATTACTCTGACATTTCTGCCGCTGAACTGAAGGTTCGTCCGCAAAGTCCTGATAGCTTCGTCATATGCATAGTCATCCTCTGCCTTTTTAAGCAGCATCAGCTGGCTGACACTCATTTCTTTGCTCCTTTCTTCCGCGCCTTTCGGGAGGCTTTTCTTTTTTTGCTTTCTTTTGTCTTTGCCCTTTCAGGTACAATGGCCAGTACGCTAAGACCCAGGTACCGTTCAACATCTTCCTCTGTCTGGACAGTGTCATCCATAAGGAACCTTACCGTAATCACACCACAGACCAGCACTATTCCGAACATGGCCCCCAACAGAGTATTCCTCTTATTATTAGGGCTTACAGGAATGAAATTCACTTCGCCGTCCTCAATGATTTTCGGCGGAACCATTTCCATGATATCTCCAATATAATCGGAAGCGGTGGCTGCCACCTGATTCACAATCTCCTTTGCCAGCACAGGATCCGGATCCGTCACTGTCAGCGTCATGATTCTCTCTGAGCTGTCCGAGATGGAAATCTTGCTCCGCAGCTGTCTGTAGCTCATATCCAGTCCCAAACGGTCAATGACCTCCTGCAGCAGAGGCCTTGTGCCAATGATTACTTTATAGTCTTCGCTCAATTGGCTGCCAATCTGCAAATCCGCCAACGAAGTCAGCGTGGTCTCCTTTGATAAAACATAGAGCATAGCCGAGGAAGTATACTGCGGTATCAATACGAACTTGCTGTATGCGCCTGCCAGGCTCCCGCAAACCACAGCAGCCAGCAGAATCAGCCACAGCCTGTGACGGAACGCCAGCAGCAGCCCCAGCAAATCTATTTCAATATCATCGTCCTTTTTGGTAATCTGACTTTGTTCCTTTGCCATTTTACTTATGTATCCTTTCCTTTATTTGCCGCATGTAACATATGCAGCGGGTTATCCCTCGTCATTTCCTCCAGCAATGTCCCATCCACATGCCGTCCTGCCCACTCCATGGCTCCGGCTATGTCCGGAGGCCTGTAATCCATCCGATGCATATCCGTTCCCAGATAATGTATCCTGCCCTCCAGCACCTGTCTGCGGCACCAGCGCACATCTGATTGGAACCGTCTGCCCTGGAGGCTCCCATAGTTCATCTGAAACAGACACCCGCTTCCCTCCAGATCCCTTAGATTCTCCTCTTTCCGCAGGCAGTCATACCGTTCCATATGGGCCAGTATAGGCAGATATCCCACCGTGACCAACCGGCGGATTCCCCGGTACAGGCTGCCATAGGACACATCTGTGGCAAACTCCACAAGGACATATCTGCTGTCTGCCATGGTGAGGAGTTCTCCTGCTTTCAGTTTTTCCGGTACCTCTTCGTGAAAGAAAATCTCCTGTCCCAGATACAGGGTAAAATCCGGATACCGTCTCCTGAATTCTTTTTCCACCTCAGCAGCCAGTTCCCGGAGCATGTCCGGTTTTAGCCGCGCAAAATCATGGGGCGTGGCAACGACACCGATGATTCCCTGGGACACCGCTCTCTCCAGCAGACTGCAGGACTCTTCCAGGTTCGCAGCCCCGTCATCTATGCCCGGCAGGATATGCGCGTGCACATCGATTATCTTTCTCTGTTCCATGCCCTTGTTCCTTTTTTATATTTTCATTATTTATGTAGAGAAAAGACACAAACTCATCATTTTGTTGCATTTGTTCAAAGAGATGGCGAAAGGATGTCGAAAAATACAGAAAACAGCTAATAATGACAATTACGTATGTCTAAATATGTGCAGACCAAAAAGACCGTCGGAAAAATCTTGTTCCACGGTTTGTCAATATCACTATAGGTTCCTTTTCAAGAAAGAAGGAATGAAAGCATATTGCGAATTGAAAACTTGAAAAAACTATTATGACGTGATATAGTGGTAAAGTATGGGATTGTGAGCACAGATTGAGTTTGAACTGATGCCGAAAAGATACAAAATGATGATTTTGTATCTTTTCGGCATATCAACTGACAAGCCCCAGTCGGTTCATCTGCTGCGCGTACATCTCGCCCGTGGTAATCAGATAGATTCTTGTAGTATCAATACTGCTATGGCCCAGGACATCTGCCAGCCGCACAACATCCTTATACACCTTATAGAAAGTTCTGGCAAATAAATGGCGCAGATTATGCGGAAACACCTTAGATGGCAGAACGTCGGCTTTCCTGCACAGATTTTTCATCTCTTTCCAAATCTGACATCTGCCCAGGCTCTTTCCGTTTCTGGTGAGAAATATTTCACCCGCTGTGATTTTTCTTTTTTTCATATAGGTTCTGAGTTTTCCGCAGAGCTTGCCAGGAAGGATAATCGTCCGAATCTTCCCTTTTAGAAAAATATCCGCCCGCCCTTTCCGGACAGCCTCAGCTGTAATATACTTCACCTCGGACACTCTGATACCCGTAGCACAGATGGTCTCCAGCAGCAGCTTCAGCCTCGTATTGCCCAGGTTCTGTGCCGTTGCCAGCAATTTCTCGTATTCCTCTCTGCTAAGCTCCCTGTCCAGATTCCGGAATATCCTGCGCTGAATCCTCAGGAATTTTACGCGGCACTCCTGCCATCCCATGAAGCCCAAAAAGCGGTTCAGCGATGAGAGCATGGTATTCACGGTAACTGCCGCATATCCTTTGGACATCAGATGCTCTTTCCATCCTGCCGCTGCTGCCTTATCCAGCGCCCTCTCCCCCAGCCATGTCCGAAAAGCCAGTACATCCCGTATATATTTCTGCACTGTTCCGTCTGAAAGCTCCTCAGCAATCAGGCATGTCCTGTAATCCGTAATCTTATCTTCTGTAATTCGATATGCCATACCGTTTCCTCTCTTCCTTTGTATTTGGAAAATATCCTGATACCTGCCCTGCCTTTACAGCTTAGATCCAGTTTATAATAAAAAAAGCTCTTCGGCAAGTTGCATTTCCCTTTCCTTTCGGTTAAACTAAAAGGAAGCTTTAAAAAGGAGGAGCCACACATGGAACTGAAATCACGTAAGGACATCCCGGCGGAGCTGACCTGGGATCTGTCCTCCATCTATGCCACGGAAGAAGAAATGTACGCCGATGTGGAAAAGCTGAAAAGCTTAAGCGCCCGCATGGCAGAAGATTACAAGGGTAATCTGAACGACCCCCGGACCATAGGCGCCTGCCTGGACGACCTGAGGGAGCTGAATCGCCTGCTCACCCTGACCGGCACCTACTGCTCCCTGGCGGTCTCGGTGGACTATTACGACACCTACAATCAGGAGCGCAATGATAAACTAAGCCGTCTGGCAGCCGAAATCTCCAGCGCCTTAAGCTTCATCGACAGCGAAATCATCGAGCAGGACGAAAGCACGCTGCAGGAGGCCGTACGGTTGGCCACGGACAACAGGCACTATCTGGAGGATATCCTGAGGAACAAGCCTCATCAGCTGCACCCAGAGACGGAACGCGCTCTCGCGGCCCTCTCCCAGAGCCTGTACGCCCCTTACCAGATTTACAACATGGCCAAGCTGGCGGACATGAAGTTCGATTCCTTTACGGCCGCCGGAAAGGAATACCCTCTGGGCTACTCCCTTTTCGAGGACGACTATGAATATGAGAAAAATGCGGAAGTGCGCCGCACCGCTTTTGCCGCTTTCTCCAAAAAAATACGGGAATACGAGAACGTGACGGCAGCCGCCTACAACACCCAGGTACAGACCGAGAAGACCATGGCCACCCTGCGGGGCTTCGACTCCGTTTTCGACAGCCTGCTCTTCGGTCAGAAAGTCACAAGGGAACTGTACAACCGCCAGATTGACCTGATCACAGAGCAACTTGCGCCCCATATGCGCAGATACGCCCGCCTGCTGAAAAAGATTCACGGCCTGGACAAAATGACCTTCGCAGACTTAAAAATCGCCATCGACCCGGAATATGACCCCAAAGTCACCATCGAGGAATCCAGGGCTTACATAGAAAAAGGCCTCTCTATTCTGGGGGAGGATTACGTGGAGATGGTGCGGACAGCCTACAGGGACCGCTGGGTGGACTTCGCCCAGAATGCGGGAAAATCCACCGGCGGCTTCTGCGCAAGCCCCTATGGGAAGAATTCTTTCATCCTGCTCTCCTGGAACAACCGCATGGCTGACGTCTTCACACTGGCCCATGAACTGGGACATGCTGGACATTTCAAATCCTGCAACAGCACCCAGTCCATCTTCGACACCAATGTATCCACTTATTTCGTGGAGGCGCCCTCTACCATGAATGAGCTGCTCATGGCCCATTACCTGCTGAAGACGAATCCCGACAGGAGATTCCGCCGCTGGGTGCTGTCCTGCATGATAAGCAATACATATTATCACAATTTCGTCACTCATTTGATGGAAGCCGCCTATCAGAGGGAAGTCTACAAAATCGTGGACGAGGGCGGCAGTGTCAATGCGGAAGTCCTGAACCGCCTGATGAAAGAGACCCTGGAGAAGTTCTGGGGCGAGGATGTGGAGATTGACGATGACGCAGCCCACACCTGGATGCGCCAGCCTCATTACTATATGGGCCTGTATTCCTACACCTACAGCGCGGGGCTTACAGTTGCTACGCAAGCGTGCAGGCGAATCGAGTCCGAGGGACAGCCCGCGGTGGAAGACTGGAAGAAAGTCCTTGCGGCCGGAAGTACCTTAGATCCCATCGGCCTGGCGAAACTGGCCGGAATCGATATCACCACCGATGGCCCGCTTCTGGACACCATCGCCTATATCGGCGAAATCATTGCGGAAATCGAGCAGCTGACGAATGAACTGTAGGACTGGCAGACATCTGACAAGCTTTTTCGGGGCAGAATAAAGACTTTGCACTAACCGGCAGCCCCCACGGCAGATGTAGCGCAAAATCTGCTGTGGGGGCTGTTTTATGGGGCTTTCTCACTTTTCCAGCAATTTTCTGGCCACGTACACGCCGCTGGCGGAGGCGTGGGACAGGGAGTGGGTCACGCCGCTGCCGTCGCCGATGATGTAGAGACCTTTGTGCCTGGATTCCAGATTTTTATCCAGTTCCACTTCCATATTATAGAATTTCACCTCCACGCCGTAGAGCAGGGTATCATCGTTGGCCGTGCCCGGCGCGATCTTGTCCAGGGCGTAGATCATTTCAATGATGCCGTCCAGGATGCGCTTGGGCAGCACCAGGCTCAGGTCTCCCGGCGTGGCCGCCAGGGTAGGCGCAACTAACCCTTCTTCGATGCGGTTGGCATTGCTGCGCCGTCCTCTGACCAGATCCCCGAACCGCTGGACGATGACTCCGCCGCCCAGCATATTGGAGAGCCTGGCGATGCTCTCGCCGTATCCGTTGCTGTCCTTGAAAGGCTCGGAGAAATGTTTTGCCACCAGTAGGGCGAAATTAGTGTTCTCCGTGCGCTTCTCGGGGCTCTCGAAGCTGTGGCCGTTGACGGTGACGATGCCGTTGGTGTTCTCATTGACTACGATGCCGTAGGGATTCATACAGAACGTGCGCACATTATCCTCGAACTTCTCCGTCCTGTATACAATCTTGCTCTCGTAGAGTTCATCCGTCAGGTGGGAGAATATCACCGCGGGCAGCTCTACCCGGACGCCGATGTCCACCCGGTTGGACTTGGTGGGGATTTCCAGTTCCTCACAGATTTTCTCCATCCATTTGCTGCCGCTGCGCCCTACGGATACGATGCATTTCTCGCAGAAATAGGACTGGTCTTTGCACTTTATCTCATAGCCGCCCCCGGCCAGGGCGATGGATTCCACAGGCGTGTCGAAATGAAACTCCACCTTTTCCCGCAGTTCGGCATAGAGGTTCTCCAGCACCACGAAATTGATGTCCGTCCCCAGATGGCGCACAGAGGCGTCCAGAAGCTTTAATTTGTTCTGCATACAGATTTTCTTGAACCGGGTCCCGGCGGTAGAGTATTTCTTCGTCCCCTCGCCGCCATACTCCATGTTGATGGCATCCACGTATTCCATCAACTCGATAGCCTGCTTTTTTCCGATGTATTCATGGAGGGTGCCTCCGAAATCATTGGTGATATTGTATTTTCCGTCGGAAAACGCACCCGCGCCGCCGAATCCGCTCATGATAGAGCAGGACTTGCAGCCGATGCAGCTCTTCACCCTGTCCCCGTCAATGGGGCAGCGGCGCTTCTCCAGGGCATGTCCCGCCTCAAAGACCGCTATCTCCAGCCCCGGGTTTTTCTTTGACAGCTCATACGCCGAGAAAATACCTCCCGGCCCGGCCCCTACAATGATGATATCGTATTGCATCCTGATCTCCTTTCCTGTAAAACATGCTCTCTTTTGTATTATAATACCTTTTCCGCCTGTTTACAACTCTTCTGAACCGTCGATAGCCTGAATCTCCGCGGTCAGGGCGGCAAAAAAGACGGTTCTTGGCAGATTTTCTCCCGCAGAACCGTCTTTTTCTATAGAAATACACTTATTCTTCCTCAGTCTCCGCGCCATCCTCAGCCTTCGCGCCATCCTCAGGCCGCAGCTGGTTGCCGACGCTGGCCTCCTCGTCCTCAATCTCTTTCTTCACGGACTCAATCTTCGCATCCTGGGTGATGGCCCGCATGATCAGGTTCATATCCTCCGGCGAGAACATCCCCGCGGCTTTTGACAGAAGCCCTATGCTGTTTCGGTTCACTTTCAGGTGCCCGCCTCCGGACAGGGGAATGTTCAGCACGTTTTTCTCATCCGTCATATCTCCCAGGCAGATGCTGTTGGTCTTCTCGTCGCAGGTGAATACTACGCCATTATATTCTATCACGCCGTCCTTGGCCAGACTCCCATAGGGAACCTTGGCGACCTCCCGCATGCTTCCCCAGGGATTCGGTTTTCCGGCCACAGCGGCCTGATAGATTTTCTCCGCCTCTGACCTGGCCCCGGATACTTTCGCCCTTTCCTTTTCTTCATCGGCTGTGCTCTCTTCGTCCGGCCCGGGCAGATGTCTGCCGGATGCTGTCCAGGCCGTATTGCCGGCGGAGACAGCCTCCGCATATCCCGTCTCCATGAAACGGCTTCCCATTCTCTTGGTAGTTTTTGTATTTACTGCGGAATCCGATCCTGTTATGCTTGTACCGACTCTCATCTCGTATATCCTCTCTCTTAAAAAATGTCCCTGAACTTGCGCCCGCGGGCTCATCCTCTGAAATTATACCTGCTAAAGTAAGAATTCGCCAGATACCCGGATGAATTGTACTGGCTGGCAGCGCTGGCCGCTCCCGCCGCGGCATTGTCGGCTACCCTGGAGGCCACGGCATCCATCCGCTTGGCAAAGTCGCTTTTCCCGCCGAGGACTTTCTTGATTCTCTCCTGATCCGCCTCCGCAAGCTTCTCCTTATTTACGGAAAGGGTTCCGTCCGTTCTCACGGTGATGCCGATCTCCGCCAGGGCGCTCTTGTTGGTGGTGGCAATTTCCCTCATGGTCTGGTGATAATAGTTATTCAATATACCGGATGTCTTTTTCAATCCGTCCAGCGTGTCATTGAAATGCCGCACTGCCTCAGCCGCGGTTTTCGTGATATCTTTCCCGCCTGCGTCCACTTTCTCCGCCAGCAGCTTTGTCTGCTCCATCAGGGACGTGGCTGAGTTCTCCAGCTTCTGATAAGTGCTCCGCGTCAGCCTGGCACTCTGGATGCTGGCGGTGTTCATCAGCCTGGAGTTCGTAAGCCTTGAATCCTGATTCCTCACTGAACTCAACAGAGAACTGCGCCTGGAAGCGGATAAACCGGTTCTCCTTCTGCTGTTGTTCAGCATCTGTGTGGTAGTTCTTCTCATTCCTGTTCTGATTCTCATTTCTTTTCCCTCATTTCTGTTTATGTATTGTCCTGATATGTCCAGCACTCAACTCAATACCGGCGCATTTTGCATTATACGGTTTGAAGATACTTTGTGTATGCTCTGTCGAATTCCGAATATTTCTCTCTGGCCAGATACACATTCTCGCCGTTTTTCAGCAGGATGGCGCCTGTTTCGTATTCCGCCACATAGGCCAGATTCACCAGATAGCCCCTGTGGCAGCGGAAGAAACCATCTCCCAGCAGCTCTTCCATGCTCTTCATCGTGGCATAAATCGTGATGTTTTCGCCCAGGGTATGAATCTCAACCTTGCGCTTATGGCTCTCTACATACAGGATTTCCCTCTTCTGTACCACAAAGCGTCTGGCCTTTGTCTGGAAAAAAAGCTTCTCCCCGCCTGCGCTCTCCATCTTCCTTGCTTCCCTGCAGGCGCTCTCAAATACCCTGCAGAACTTCTCCGGCTCCACCGGCTTTAACAGATAGGAAAAAGCCTCTACCTCGAAAGCCTCCGCGGCGTATTCCTTTCGGGCCGTCACGAATATCAGTATGGTCTTCTCCTGATTAATGCGCAGGATCCTGGCCACCTCTATCCCGCTCATCTCCTCCATCTCGATATCCAGAAGCAGAATATCAAAATGCTTTCTTGTCTCCAGAAAATGCTTTCCCGTGTCAAAACAGGCCACCTCGCATTCCGGCTCCTGCTTTTTGATCAGACTGCGCAGTCTGGCGCAGCTCTCCTTATCATCATCACATATCGCGACCCTCATGCCCCACCTCTTATGTCCGGCGCGTCCATATTTCCCATGACCACGCTTCCCTTTTTATTTCGACAGGATGGCTGTGCCACTTTTGTATTATGTAACAAAATGCGGTCTGTAATGTCACGAACCGTTGCAGACGGCTGTCAAACTCCCAAGACATACAAAAAGACAGCAAACCTGTGCTTCCACATTTGTCTGCTGTCCTTAGCTTTCCACCTGTCCTTATGTTACATATTTCGGCTATTCTCTGAAAAAGTTTACGGGAAAAATTCCTTTATTGCCATTTCCCAATACTTTTCCGGAATATGGGGCCAGTCGCACTGTCCTTCCCCCTTTTCACACAGCGCCATCACCCGGCCAAGCACCTTCGCATGGTGAATCTCCTCCGAACCGCCCCGCAGGGAATGTTCCGTAATCCTGCACCAGTTCGGCGTCCGGGCGCGCAGGCCGGATTCTGTCAGCTGGAGGATGACTTCTTCCCTGTCATAGTCCAGCGTGACGAATTCCTCCCGCCAGGTTCCTGCACATATCTGCCCGCCGCAGGCTTCCCGCCTCTCCCGCGGGGCTTCGATTCCATCGCCATGGCCTGCGCCGGGGAGCCTGGCCGCCTCGTCCCCATTGCCCGTCTTGCAGATTCCGTCTCTCTGCCCAGCCTCTGTCTCTCCGTGTAAAATCATGAACTGGCTTTTTCCCCCGGCCCCCAGCGAATGGCCTACGGAACCGGGGTTCAGCATCGTCCTGCCCTGCCAGACCTCTTTTTCCTGCTTATGGGTATGCGCGCAGAGAACCAGCTCCGTGTCCGCCTGTGCCAGGATTTCCCTGGCCCTCTCTGTCCCCGCCCGCATATCCTCCCGCTCGCTGTACGGAGAGCCATGGCAGGCCATAAGCGGCGGAAGAAATCCGTACTCCAGCCTGCGGGCAATGGGCAGCCCGCCGAAGAAGTCCAAATCCCTGTCCGTCAGATGATGATAGGCGTACCACAGCGCTCCCGTGGTAGAGTCAAATTCCTGCCATCCCCTTTCCCCGCCGGCGCGATAGTTCATCCAATAGTTCTCCTTGTTGCCCCGGATAAAAGTACAGCCATAGTGCTCTCTGTAATCATAAATCAGCGCCATCGTCCGCTCCGGATAGGCCATTTCGCCTATATAGTCCCCCAGGAACAAAAAATCCTCGATGCCCCTGGCCAATGCATATTCCATGCACCGCTCCAGGGCGATGTAATTGCTGTGAATATCCGCCAGAACCGCCAAATCCATGTCTCTTTCCTCCGCCTCTGTTCTGACTTCTATTGAAACATGGATTTCTTAACATTCCAAAGGCTTCTTTCTTAAGTTACCTTTAATTTTCTATCGATGGCTCTGCCAGCCATTCCAATCTGCAGAAATGCTATATTCTGCCTTACAATGCCTTCAGCTGGCTCATGATATAATTCACTTTCTGTATCGCATTCTCCACCTGGCGCCTGGCGTCGTTTATCTTGGACTGCACCAGCATGTCGGCCACGAATCCGTCAAAGAAATAATCCGCGAAAGACAGGAAATCACCTGTCTGGATGTGGAACTCCGGTATGCTGTCCACGTCCATCAGCTCCCTCTGGAACCGCTTCAGGGCGCTGCGGGCCTGCTGCACCAGCGCGTCCGCGTCTTTCATCTTGGAACGCTTTATGAAAGTGGTGAGCATCCCGCCTCCCAGCATGTCTACAATGCCCCAGTTCCCTGCGCTGTTCAAACAGTCTTTCGCCTGGTTCAGGCAGCGGAGCGCCTCCTGTCCCGCGCACATCGCCTCGTCAATCTCTCTACGGTAATCCATCTCTGCCATCTGTTTCGTTCCTTTCTTTCGCACCAGGTTCCCCTTGCCAATGTGCGGCGTTACACGGGAACCATTTCCATGTTCAGGAACCATTATACTCTCCCAGACAGATTTCTTCCAGATGGAATCATGCACTATAACATGGGATAAAGTCTCATTCTCCGTGCATGAAAGGCTTTTTACGTTTCCCGGCCAGGCTTACCGCCCGCGGAAGTATACCTGTCCCGACACCGGCACGGCAATCTCGCAGAATCCGCACCGGCCGTCTATCTCCTGGCTGCCCACCACATCTCCGAAGCAGTCCTTTACCGTCACGCTGCCCGAAACGCCTTTCGTATCCAGAACCATGCGGTTCCCTTTCGTGCCGTTCAATATCACGCAGTCCTTTACGCCTCCCGGAATGTGCAGTATACGGTTTTCCGTATATACAGCCATGACCGCCCGTTCCTCTTTCCGGGTCCAGACCACCGGATACAGATTGTGGGGCTCCGCAGCGCAGATGGGCTGGCCCTGTAGGAGCTCTCTGTTCTCCCTCATGAATCCGATCCAGAACCGAAGCATCCTGCGCATGTCCGGCGTCAGGGTCTGCATCTTCACGGAAATCTGGGGCGTGGCAAAAATACTGGAGATAATCTGGATGGCCGCTATCCGGGGCTCTTCCTCCTCATGCCACATCAGAGGATCGCTGTGCACCGCCGTCTGTCCGCTGAGCATGCGCAGATCCACGATTCCCACACGGTTGCGTACAGCCGAATCGGGGCAGTCCGAGACGCGGAACATATTCCCGTACCGGCGCATGTTCGGCCCGATATAGCCCTGCCGGAATTCAATCATGATATCCTTGTCTTTCCCGGAAAGCTTCTCATACACCCTGCGCATCAGACAGTCCAGCGCTTCCTGTACGCTCTCGAAATCCATCTTTTCCGGATCGTAAGCCGGGGAATCCTCCTGCTCCACTATGGTATCCACGAAATCCAGCTTGAGTCCGTCCAGGTCCCACTCTCTCACAGCGCGCTCATAGATATCCGTCAGATAGTCCCTTACCTTTTTACAGCGCGGATCCAGCACGCCCGCCTGAATCAGCGGATTGTCGTCATAGGTCAGAAGCATGTCCTGAAGCTCCTCCCACTTCCGGCATTTCCTCCCCAGAAAAGGCACGCTGTACCAGATCATGTATTTCAGGCCCATGGCATGGACCCTCCGCACATGCTCCGCGAAATCGGGGAACCTGTTCCCGGACACCTCCCAGTCCCCGCAGAACGCATAGCCTCTGTTGTTGTCGTCCGTCTGCCAGCCGTCGTCCAGAATGACGGTCTTAAAGCCCAGCTCCGCCGCAAGACGGCACTCTTCCTCGATTTCCGCCGCCGACAGGTTCTGGTGGTACGCATACCAGGTGGAATACACCGGCTCCTTGGCCCTGTCCGGGGCGTGCACCGGCGCGATGCCGCACTCCTCCCACCATTCGCTCACTTTCTCGATGGCCCTGTAAAAAGGCACCCTGCTTCTATCTATCCGAATGTCCAGCACGCAGGAGCCGTTCTTTTCCACAATCTCCGCCGGAATCCGTATCTGCAGAACCAGTGTCCCGTTTTCCTCACGCACGCCGGCCCGGATGCCAATCCGCTCTCTGGTCTCGGACACCGCCACCGTGCAGCGGTTCTCCCCGTCCTCGCTGAAGATACAGCAGATTGGCGCCGACCTGGCTGTCATGCTTTCCCGGAACCTGCCGTAATCCGCATCTATGGAGCGGTCGAAGCCGCACAGCGGATTCCAGATACCGGCGCAGTCCACATAGGGGAACCTCCATTCCGCCCAAATCTCCTTTTCCTCTCCTGCCTCTTTGCTTCGGGCGAGGGAAACGCTGAAAACCTCCGTTTCTTCTCCTGTCTCTTTGCGGCTTAAGCCAGTCGCATATCGCGCGCCCTTTTTGATAATCGGCATCTCCATCTGCCATTCCTCCTGCATTCATAGTTTTCTTCCGTTCACTGTTATGGCCTGCCCTGTGCGGTTCGTTACAGAAAGTGAACCGCTCTTCCAGTATACATCTATTTCGCCGTTCAGGAAAGGCAGATTTTCTATCCGGAACCAGGTCATTCCCTCCGGCAGCCGCGGCGCTATCCGGATGCCCGCCTCGGGCCCATTCGGATGTATTCCCGCCATTTCGTAGATAAATGTCTCCACAGCCGCGTAGGACACTTCCGGGTACTCCCTGCGGAAAAGATCGGGCGATATCAGCTCTTTCAGCCATTTCTCTCCCCGCTGCGGCTGTCCGTTCCGATAGAACAGCGCCGGGTAATGGGAAAGGCTTTCCACATTTATCCCTTTCAGCCCCTCTTCGTCGAGGATGTCCAGCACCGCCTTTGATTTCTGCCCATCCTCCACCACCTGGTAATAGCTCAGGCTCAGGGTGTGCCCGATTTCATCGCTGTGCCGCAGCTTCCCCTCTTTGTCTTTTACCTTATAGAACATTTGTTCTTCATCGTCCCACCACTGCTCGTACAGCAGCTGTTCCAGCTTATGCGCCGTCGCTCTGCAGCGGGCGCTCCTCTCCTGGTCTTTCCGGCATCCGAACAGGGCCTCCGCGGAGCGGTATCCCCTGATTTCAATGGCCAGAAGATCGATCAGCGCCTGAGCCTCCATGAACCGGCTGTCCTCACAGTAGGAGGGTATCCCCAGCCTGGAGCCGGGATATCTGCGCTCCAGGAGCCCGTCCCCGTCCCTGTCCCATAAGCGGGCGTATTCCTCCACTGTGGTCTGATAAAAGCGCACGAAATCCGACTGGAACAGATAGTCCCTGTCCCCTGTCATCCGGTACATCCTGTAGCAGGCGTCCGTCACGTCGAAATTCGCGGGCAGATTGTACCAGAAGTCCTGGTCTCCGGCGTAATCCACCGGACAGGGCCTGTAATCCTTGTCTATCTCCCAGAAGCCGCAGAACTGCCTGCTCTCCGCAACGCTCTGGGCGAAGCGCAGGAGCATATTCTTGGTGTGCTCCCGAAGCCCCAGAGCCTCCGCTCCTTTCGCGTGATGGGCCACATCCCGCATGCAGAATGCCTGTCTGTCAGGCAGGGCGGCCTCGTACCATTTCCCTACCAGGTCGCCCTCATGGCTGTAGGCAAGGGCCTGTTCTTTCGCCCAGGCAAATCCTCTGTTCCAGAATTCCTCCGATGTGGTAAATTCGATTCTTCCCTTTTCTGCCATAGTCTGCCTCCCTGTACTCCTCTACTGTTTCACCGCGCCCAGCGTCATGCCGGAGACGAAATATCTCTGGAAAAAAGGGTAAATCACGATAATGGGCACCACCACGATAATCGTAATGGCCGCGCGCACGGTGAGCGGCTGGATTCCCCTCATCTTTTCCGCGATCATGACGGAATCCGTCATGTTGGAGATGGCATTGGTCTGGTTCAGGATGCGGTACAGGATAATCTGCAGATTGTCCCAGGTACCGTTCTTGCTGTACAGATTCACATCGAACCAGGAATTCCAGTGGCCCACCCCTACATAAATGGCGATGCAGGCCAGCATGGGGACGCTCAGCGGCAGGACGAACCGGGTAAAGATGCACAGTTCGCTGGCTCCGTCCACCCTTGCGGCCTCAAAGAGCGCTTCGGGCAGATTCTGGACATAGGACGCGCACAGGAGCATATAGTAGGCGCTGAATATGGAGGGAACCCAATAGACCGCCAGCGTATTCACCAGGCCCAGTCTAGTCATGAGCAGATAGACCGGAATCAGCCCGCCGCCGAAATACATGGTGATCAGAAACAGGATCCGCATGAACTTCCTGCCGCTAAACTGCCTGCAGCTGACGACATACCCCAGCAGCGCATTCCCCAGGACCGCCGTCACGGTGCCGATCACGGTACGCAGCACGGACACCACGAAACCGCGTATCAGGCTGCTGTCCGCCAGGACGAATTTATAGTTTTCCAGCGAGAACACTCTGGGCCACAGATAGATACCCCCCCTGACCGCGTCATAGCCGTCATTGAACGAAATCGCCAGCACGTTGACAAAGGGATATACCACCGCGACCAGAACCAGAATCATCAATACAATGTTAAACGCGTCGAACACTCTTCCCGACTTTGTCTGTTTGATATAGAACGGACGACTCATGATATCCCTCCTTTAAAAAATTGCCGTATCCAGCTTCTTGCGGCAGAACCAGTTGGTGGCCCATACCAGGAGCACCCCGATCACGGACTTCATCAGCCCTACTGCGGTACCGATGGAGTAGTAGCCCAGTTGGATGCCGTACCGGTAGGAATAGGTATCGATGACATCCCAGTAATTCTGCGTGGAGGCATTGCCCAGCACCAGATGCTGCTCAAATCCCGCGTTCAGGATTCCTCCGATTCCTAAAATCCACTGCACTACTATGGTGGGCAGAATCGTAGGCAGGATGACATAGCGCACCACTCCCAGCCGCCCCATGCCGTCTACCGCCCCGGCTTCCATCAGCTCCGAATCCATGCTGGACATGGCGGAGAGATAGATGATAGAGGCCCATCCCATGCCTTTCCAGATGTTGGCTATGGTGTACATCACCCAGTAATACCTGCCCTCCGTCAGGAACGGAATCGCCTCCTCCACCAGATGCAGCCGCTTCAGGATATCGTTTATGATTCCTTCGTTGGAGAGCAGCATGAAAATCATGCTGCCCGCCACGACCCAGGAGATAAAATGCGGCAGATAGGAGGTGGTCTGGACGCATTTCTTGAACCATCCGTTCTTCAGTTCATTGACGCACAGCGCGAACAGTATAGGCGCCACGAATCCGAATGTCAGCCCCATGACGCTCATGGCCAGCGTGTTGCGCAAAAGCTGCAGAAACACCGGGCTGAGCACAAATTCCCTGAAATATTTCAGTCCCACGAATTCACAGTCAAAAACGGACATGCCGGGCATATAATCCACAAAAGCAATCAGCAGACCGTACATGGGCACATAGGCAAACAGGATTACCCATATGATAATCGGAATGCACAGCAGCCAGAGCTGGCGCTGCTTCTGAAACATTTTCCAACAATGTCCCGCTTTCTTTTTGATTTTTTCTACCATGCTTTTATCCTCTCGTCAGCTGTATCACTGCCCCATCTTCTCCATGGCTTTCTTGTAGTTCTCGGAATAAGCCTCTTCAATCTTATCGATTCCCGCCACTGTCAGGGCATCCTGCAGTTTCGTCCACGCAGCCTCGAATTCCTCATCATTGTTGGCCTGTACCGCGATCGGCCAGTTCATCTTCCAGGCATCTTTCACGGATTGCTCCGCCAGTTTGACTTCATCGGATTTCACCCGCAGCGTGTAGGTGGAGGCGTCAAAAATCGTGCCCGCCATGTTTTCAATCATCATGGACTTCCACTTGTTCTCTTCATACCACATCTGGTTAGGCCAGATATTGTGCTCCCCGTCCTCCCATCTGGACTGGTTCATGAACAGCCAGGGCACGCCCTGCCAGTAATATTCGTCATCGTAGGACCAGGTCTCGGTAACGAGCTGCTGCTTGGCCTCGGAATCCACCTCCCAGTTGCCGTTCTCATCGATGTTCCAGAACTTGCCGGTTCTTCCTGTATCTCCTATCGGCGTACCGTTCGGAATGCCCCATCCGGAGATTGCTTTCCCAAGGTCTGTGGCCTGGAAATTGATGAATTTCATGAGGGCTTCCGGATTCTTCGCCTTGTCCGTGATGATGGTGCATGAGCTGCCAAGGTAATTCTTGCCGCTCAGGTACGCGCCCTCGGCATTCTCCCCCTTGAAGCTGATCTGCACGAAGCGTTTGTCCTCAGGCATGTTGGGATCCATGCTCTGCCACACCTCATGTCCCGCGTTGTAGCTGATCCACCAGCCGCCAACCGCGCCCACGATCCTCTCGCTGGAGAACTTGGCTTTCCACTGTTCAAAATTGTTGGCAAAGGCATCGGGATCAAGGGTCTTGTCCTGATAGAAGCGGTTGAAGAACTTTGTCATCTCTTTGCCTTCATCCGTGAACGCCCAGTAGGTAAAGTTGCCCTCATCATCCACTTTGTAGCCGTTCTTCAGGCCCCAGAAGCCGCTGTATGTAGCCGGATCGGGGTCTTCGTACAGGGACATGGCGTATCTGGTCTCCCCGTTGGGAGCGGTGGGGAATTTCTCCAGAATCGCGTTCAGCGCATTGTAGTAATCATCCGGCGTCTTGATTTCCGGCGCGCCGATTGCCTGCCACTCATCGTAGCGGATGTGGGCGCTGTTGTCCGGCAGTTCCGAGATGCTGCCCATCAGGGTGGGCACGTACCAGAGCTTCATGTCATTGTCCAGGAACAGAGGATAGTGCTCGCCCATGGAAGCTTTCACGTCCGCCCCGATGTTGTCCATGTAAGGGGTCAGCTCCACCGCCTTATTCATCTTGACGAATTTCTCCATGGTGGTGAAGGACAGGTTCCTGATGATGTCCGGGTAATCCCCGGATGCCAGCGCCAGGTTCACGGCTTCCGTCCCGTCACCGGTAATGTGCTGAATATTGAACTGGATATTGAATTTTTCCTTAAAATACGCGATTACGTTCTCTTCTCCGGCTTTTTCCGCCTCTGTGGGGGCATAGCTTCCGGAGGCGTCCAGGATATTGATCTCCAGGGTCTCCTCGGGCACTTCCCAGCCGAACTCATTGAAATTGCCGGAGCCCTGGCCGGATTCTGCCTGCGCCTGTGAAGCGTCTGTGCCGCCGGACTCTCCCGCGCTGCCGGATACCCCTGCGCTTCCCGAATTCCCGCATCCTGCCAGTAAGCCCGCGATTAAAACTGCCGCAATCAGTGAACTCTTTTTCTTCCTCATAATTTTTCTCCTTTTCTGCTTTCCCGGGATTGTCGTCCCTGAATCTAAGGTTTATAATGAAATTATAAGGATTTCCGCTTTTTCTACCAATGGAAAAAAGCTACGCCGACATGGAGAAATGTTGGGTCGGCTATACATTTTGTCAGTGGAGGAATCTTTTTCGGATTCCCTTTCTCTCAAACTGCACAAGTCATTTGTCCCAGGCGCTTGCAAGATATATATTTTTCCTATATAATTGAGGGGAAAGATGTGAATTACATCCGATTCGGGGAGGATTCTCTCATGGCAACGCAGTCATTAATCAAAATCCATAAATACCATGACGATTTACAGCGCTTCATTCATTTCTACAATGTCAAACGGGACAAAAACCTGATTCTGATCCAGACAGGCTGCCAGGACCGCTGCCATTCCGTCCAGGTCCGTCCCAGAGTCCGCGACCATTTCCTGCTGCATTTCGTCAGCGCCGGTTCCGGCTGTCTCCATCTGCAGAACGCCTCCTATAAGGTGAACGCCAACGACTGCTTTTTGATATATCCCAACGAGCTGTCCACCTATCATTCTCAGACCGGCAGCATCTGGGCCTATTATTGGATCGGCATCTCCGGGACGCTGGCGGAGGATCTGCTTGCCAAAATCGGTTTCCGTCCCGGAAAGCAGGCCGTACATTTTTCCGATCCCTCTGTCTTCGATGTGCTGGCGCAAATCGTCGATGTGGCAATGCTGTATCAGGATGACATCTACGCCCTGTATATGAAGACCTGCAGCCTGCTGTACCAGCTTTTTTCCATTTTATATCTGGAAAACAAGGAAAAGCGCCTGACGTTCCACTCGCCTCTGCTGGAGGACAATGCCGCCCTGTTCGGAATCGGCTATTCCAGGCAGCAGTGGGTCAGCGCTGTGGTCACGCTGATTCAGGACAACTACAGCGAAAATCTGAAAGTAGAAGCCATCGCCAGCTATCTGCATTTGAACCGCAGCTATCTCTCGTCCCTGTTCAAACAGGAGATGGGAGTCTCTATCAAGCAATACCTCTCCGAATACCGCATAGAGGCGGCGAAGAACAAGCTTCTGAAGACAGACCGGAGCATCAGCGAGATTTCCTATCAGTGCGGCTTTCCTGACCCTCTCTATTTTTCCCGTATTTTTAAGGAGAAGACCGGGTTGAGCCCCAGCGAGTTCCGCCAGGCGGACAATTCCGAGGGACATACCTCCGGGCATGAATTGGATAAAGCCAGCACCATCGATCTGCCTGCCCAGACCGAGGACTATTTTCTGACCTACTGAAAAGGAGGCCGCGGGAATCCATTCCCGCGGCCTCCCCGGCAAAACTCTTTATCAGGCTGTCCCGGCGATCCAAAAACGCGGCTTGGCCGCCCTACAGCCGGTTCTCTAAAATATGATAATAATATATCGGCATTGCGCTCCATCCATGGCACAGGCTTCCGGCATTGTCAAAATCTTTCTCCCCCAGCTCCGTCTCCCATACCGTCGTGCCGCCGTATTCCACCATGGGGGTGTATATCCTCTCGATATCCTCCAGAATCACCGGGGCATAGCGCTCTTTGTCCACTTTCAGCCAGGCATCGTACTTAAAGCAGAGCATGGACAGGGAGATCGGCGTCAGCGCTTCATCCGTCCGCAGGCGCCGGCATAAGCTTTCCGCCTCACTGCCCGTCACCGCGCCGCAGAGGATTGCCAGGGCGTTCCCCAACTGGCTGCCGCCGCCTCCCCGGGACAGATTGCGGCATAGTCCGGCCTCCTCGTCCCAGAATGCCTGACGGATATGGCCGTTAAGGGTTTGGGCCTGAGCGCTGTAATCGTTCTTCCTGCCCAGCCTGTCCGCTATTGCCCCCAGATTCTGCAGCGCCAGGGACAGCAGCGCGTTCAGGATCACATCCGGCCGGGAGGTATCGGTGGCCGCTCCGTCCAGCCCCTGCCGCCATTCATAGAAGTTCCAGTATCTTTTCCCCGCAAAGGGCGGTATCAGGCCGTCCTTTATATGGCTGGTGAACGCCTCCGCCACGGACACCAGCTTCGGATAGATTTCCTCCAGGAATGCCAAATCGCCGCTGTAGTCCAGGTACTCCCTGCACTCCGTGATATAATGCAGGGAGAAAGAGGGAATGACGAAATCCATCTTGATAGGATAGCAGATAGACATCAGCCCGTCCTCCCGCCTGTCTTTGGACATCAGCTGCAGGCAGGCCCTGGGGAAACGGTACTCCCCGAAGGCATAATACCCGGCCAGCATCTGGTTGCGGCTGTCCATGGCGTACAGCGCCTGCTCCCTCCAGGGACAGTCCTCGTAGTGCTCATGCATGCACAGGTGCAGGGTCTCCACACACATGTCGTAAATCTTCGTCTGCAGCGCGTTCAGCCGGGGCCTTGCCTTTTCCGCAAGGACATACATGGCAGGGGCAATGGCCAGCTTCTCCACGGTCACCGGATGCTCCGTATGAATCTCCAGATACCGGCAGCCCAGCCTGCGGAAAGGATTCAGGTATTCGTTTTCCCCTTGCTTCGCCCTGTAGGAAACGCTGAAGTCCCTGCCGCCGATAATCCGGCGCACACAGCCGTCCTCTATATGCTCTCCGTAGGCTATGGTGATATCCTGCTCCCGGGGAGAGTTCAGCTTCAGGCGCAGGAATCCTACCTGCTCGCTGCCAAGGTCAAAAATGACATCCGTGTCGCTGATTCGTTTGCACTCTGTGCCGTCTACATCTGACAGCAATGTCAGTTTATCGCAGGGCCTGATGCGCAGGGGAAGTTCCTGCTTTACCACCACTGCCGGATGAAAATCTGATGACGCTCCTGTCATCCAGTCATCCTCTTTGGCGGCATCGTAGCCATATCCTAAGCCCAGCTGGCCGGTGATGATATGCATCCTGTGGTTCCGGTAGGCCCTGCTCATGCGGGAGAGCGTGTCCTCACTGCTTCTGCACAGCATTTTTTCCTCTCCCACAACCTCATACAGCAAGCCCGCGTTGCCCAGGCAGTATGTAGAGGAACTGGCTATGCCATAATACCACACCACTATGGCGATGCAATTCGCCCCCTTTGTACAGCAGGCGGTGATGTCCACCTCGTCGTACACCTTGTCGTAGGGGAAATCCGCATACTGCCCCCATGCCGCAAGCACGCCGTTCACATACGCCGCATAATTGCTGTCCGCCGAGATGCGCAAAGTCACATTGCCCGCTTCATAGTCGAACCGATCCAGAAACTCCCCATACTCGTCCGCCCGGGGATTGGCGTTGCACCAAATCCACAGCGCATTTTCAAATGCTTTTTCCATAAAATTTACCCGCTTCCTTTCCTGCTCATTATGCTGCCATGTGGCCTGTCATCAATTCTTTTGATAAATCTCCGAGGAGACCACTTTTCCGTCTTCCCACGCCAGGTCTACCGCTTTTCCGCCCTTTATCCGAAGCCCCTTTGCATAGCCGGAGGCGAACTGCTTCGGAAGAGCGGGCAGGAGCTTCACCTCTCCTCCCCTGTCCTGCACCAGCATGTTGCAGATGCCTGCAATGCCGCCGAAATTGCCGTCAATCTGGAAAGGCTCATGGGCATCCCAGAGGTTGGGGTAGGTGGACCTTGTCAGGAGAATGTGCAGGTACTCCCAGGCTTTCTCCCCGTCGCCCAGTACACCGAACAGATTCACGATCCAGGCGCAGCTCCATCCTGTGTATCCGCCGCCGTTTTTCAGGCGGTTCTCCAGAGAAACGCGGGCCGCCTGCTTCATTTCCGCCTTTCCCTCCCACAGTTCCGAGGGAAACAGGCCGTACAGATGGGACACATGCCTGTGGCCGGGCTCCACTTCCCGGTATTCCCTGGCCCATTCCAGAATCTGTCCGTAACTGCCCCGTTTCACAGGTTCCAGCCGCCCCAGCTTTTCCTTCACTTCCTCTGTCAGAGGCTCCTCTATCCCCAGAATCTCGCAGATGGATAGATAATGACAAAAGACATCCTCTGTCAGCTCCAGATCCATGGCGGAAGCATAAGTGACCGAGCACTTCTCCCCGGCCTCATTATAATAGACATTTTCCGGGGAGGTGGAGGGACAGGTCACATACCGGCCCTGATGCTCCACCAGCCAGTCCGCCAGGAACAGAGCACACTCCCTGAACACGGGATAGGCTCTCTCCCTCAGGAATGCCTTATCCCCGGTGTATTCGTAATACCGATAAAATTCCTGCACCAGCCAGGACATTCCCATGGGCCACATGCCCCATGTTACGCTGCCGTCCTGCCCCGCCTCATTGCCATAAACGATGCCCACCGGGTTGGTGGCATACCACCCGTCGGCATTGTGGTGGTGGACGGTTCCCCGGCAGCGGTAATTGACTGCCGCCGTCCGCTTTCCGCGCTCTGCCAGCTTCTCCACATAGGAGAGATAGGCCTCCATGCACTCCTCCAGCCCGCAGCTCAAGACGGGCCAGTAGTTCATCTGCAGGTTGATATTGGTGGTCCAGTTGCTGCTCCAGGGGGGCTGCATCTCCCAGCTCCAGATTCCCTGGAGATTGGCCGGAAAACTCCCCTCTCTGGAGGATGCTATCATAAGGTAGCGGCCATACTGGAAATACAGCGCGAATAGCCCGTTGTCCTCGCCGCCGTCTTTCAGGTTCTGCAGGCGGACATCCGTGGGCAGCTCTATCTGTTCTCCCAGATACAGTTCCACCTTGTCAAATATCTTCCTGTAATCCGTGATGTGCGTTTCTTTGATGGCAGCATAGTCCCCCGCAAGCGCCGCAGGCTGTACCATTTCTACGGACAGCACCGCACGGGAGGCGCCTTTTATCCGAATCCTGCCATCGGCCACAACCAGCTCGCCGTCGCTCTCCAGCACTTTGATTCTGCCCGTGAAACGGATTCCTCTGTAGCCCCAGACTATGGCCTCCTCTCCCCGGCGCACATAGCAGGGATCTGCATGCTCCGGACATTTGCCCCGGATCCGCAGGCCTTCTGCCTCCGACTCCGAAACGCACTTCAGCCGGGAATCCAGGAAAATCTCCAGCTCCATCACCGGCCGGGATGCCTCCAGGGACATGACAACCGCCTTGCCCGGATAGGTGGCGAAGACTTCTCTGTGATATTGAACGCCCTCCGCCCGGAAATCCACATAAGATATAGCCTCCTCCAGATCCAGGCTGCGGCGGTAGTTCTCTGTCTCAGGCTCCTTAGTCTTGTCCTGGCCGCCCAGGTTCCGATAGACGATATGCAGATTGCCCAGAGGAAGGTAGTTCTCGTTAAACTCTCCCATCATGTTCCGGCGAATCATCTCTTCCGCCTCAGGTACTCTGTCCTGGAAAATCAGTTCCCGCACTTTCTGCAGGCTGTCGTATGCCCCCGGATTGGCCTTGTCTTTCTCATAGCCGCTCCACAGGCTGTCCTCATTCAGCCCCAGCATCTCCTCCCGGGCGCCGCCCCATATCATGGCTCCTAATTTCCCGTTTCCTACAGGCAGAGTCTCTTCCCACCGCCCTGCGGGCTTTGCATAATACAGTTCCAGTTTCCTGCCCATCCTTTACCTCCTCATTTCGGCGCATATGCCCGTGGACGGACATCGCCGAATAGTCAACTTTTCTTACAAACACCTGTTGGAATCATTTTAACATCTCACCGGGCAATGTCAACTGATTTCCGTTATTTTATCCAGCGGAAACAGAAACACTGCACATCGCTTCGGTTTCGGTGCCGATAAACAGCCTGAAAAACTAGAATGATAAGAAATTGGCAAAAGCCGTGCCCCGGAAGACACGGCTTTCTGCCATACTACATAACGTCAGATTTTATACTGTTTAGCGATTTCACTTGCCGTGAAACCAGGCTGCATTGGGTAAACATATATGGCCTGATTTACGACTCTCAGATTTCATACAACTCCATCTGGTACGCGGCATACTCTTCCATCTTCATCGGTATGGGAAGTCCTGCGTTCATCAGCGCCGCGCCAAAATAGCGCTTATGGGACCGGGCATCCTCGTATACCGCGTCCGGCTTCAGGCCTTTGAGCCTGACATAATGCACCGGCATGTTCCCATGGATTTCCAGCATCACCGCGCTCAGCAACGCCCTGCTCTTGTCTTCGGAGACGAACATCCAGGCCCCGAAAGCCTCCCGGAAAGGATCTGACAGCCGATAGTAATCCCCCCGGTAAATCAGGGGCGCGTATTCTTTAAACTGCCTTACCTGCTCCTGTATCTCCTCTTTCTCCTCCGGGGACAGTTTCCCGGGATCCAGCTCATAGCCGAAAGTCCCCGCCATGGCCACTACCCCTCTGGTGCGGAGGCTTGTCCTGCGGCCGGTCTGGTGATTGGGCACAGCCGACACATGGGCACCCACCGCAGAGGCGGGATAGAAAAAGGACGTGCCATACTGAATCCGCACCCTGTCCACCGCGTCCGTGTTGTCGCTGCACCAGATCTGGGGCGTATAATACAGCATCCCGGCGTCGAATCTTCCGCCTCCGCCGCTGCAGCCCTCTATCATGATGTCAGGATAGCGCTGCATCAGCTTTTCCAGGAAATCATACACGCCGATCATATAATCGTAGGTCACTTTCCCCTGCGCGTTCCGGGCGGAATAGATATCGGAGAGGCTTCGGTTCATATCCCACTTCACATATTCCACATTCCCCTGCTCCAGCACACCGCATATCTCCCGGAACACATATTCCCGCACCTCTTCCCTGGAAAAGTCCAGCACCAGCTGATTCCTGCCGCGCACCGGCTCTCTGCCCGGAATCCGCAGCGCCCAGTCCGGATGCTCCCTGTACAGATTGCTGTCCTCGGACACCATCTCCGGCTCGATCCAGATACCGAACTTCACCCCGAATCCGTTGATGCGCTCTATCATCTCACCCAGCGTGCACCCCAGTTTCCGCTCATTGACCTGCCAGTCTCCCAGGCCGCTGTTGTCATCCTCCCGCTTGCCGAACCAGCCGTCATCCATGACCACCATGTCGATGCCAAGCTCCGCGGCGCTCTCGGCCAGGGCGCAGATGGTGTCGGCGTTGAAATCGAAATACGACGCCTCCCAGCTGTTCAGAAGCACCGGCCGAATCCGGTCGCGAAATTTTCCTCTGCAGATATGGTTCCGGACCACACCGTGGAACATCCTGGAAAGCGCGCCCAGTCCCCTGTCCGTATGCCCCAGGACCACCTCGGGCAGCACAAGCGACTCCCCGGGCTTTAAGGGATAATGGAACAGGTCGCTCTGCAGCCCCATCATCACCCGGGTCTGGTCATACTGATCCCGCTCCGCCTCGCACATAAAATTCCCGCTGTAGACGAACATCATACCATAACAGTTCCCGTTTTCCTCCGTGGCGTTCCTGTCCGTTACAATCACTGCCGGGTTATACTGATGGCTGGAAGTCCCCCTGCGGCTGCCAATCAGTTGACTGCCATGGTCAATATGGGTGCGCTGCAGATTCCGCTCCATGGCATGCCTCCCGTGGAAAGTAATCAGGTCATACTCCCCGGCCACAAAATCCATACAGGCCGACAACGCTTTCTCCACCACAATCTCCCCGGAACCGCCATTGCAGATCACGGCGCTTCTGGTAATGATATCTTCTTTCTCCAGCACTCCGTAAAGAAGCCTGACCTCCACGCCGCTGACGGAATCCCGCAGCACAATCTCCAGAGTCTCCGCCTCCTCCTCTTTGGCGTACACCGCCGGAAGCCCCTGCAGGCCATATTTGCCTTTCCTCACCTCATGGCTCACATAGCGCAGGTCGCAGCTCTCCGATCCGTCCTCATTCCGGAGGGCGAAAGCGCTGCTGCGAAAATCCCCCGTCCCCAGGCTCGGGTATTCCTGGGGAAGGGCGTCCAGGGAGTAAGTCCTGTCTAACCCCACCGCGGCAGGATTCCCGGAGAAGCCCCTGTCATAATACGTCAGAAGATAGTCCATGGAAAGCCTTTCCTCCATTTGGCCGGATATCTTTCCTCCGTAATACAAATGCAAAAGAAAGCCGTAGGCATCCACCTTCATCTGATAAGTGGAATGCGCTGTGTGTATCGTAAAGATACGATTCGAGCCGGAATGCTCTTTATCCCTTTGATAAATTATCGCCATAGCCCTGTCTCTGCTTATCCCTTTCTTTTTTCTATATTATAGACAACAGTATAGCCTATTTCGGACACGCTTTCAACACCAAGATTGCAAAAAGTAAAACCAGCCGGAACACCCCGCGTTTTCCCGCGGAATGCCCCGGCTGTATCCAAATTCCTCCCAATCCGGAACCGCAGCCCTACTTCACCGCTCCGTTGGTGACTCCGTTCAGGATCTGCTTCTGGCACACCAGATAGAAAATCAGAATCGGAATCAACGACAGCAGATAGGACGCGAACGCCAGGTTATAGTTGGTCCCGAACTGGGACTGGAAGTTCAGCTGTGCCAAAGGCAGGGTGTTCTCCCCGGAACCGGCCATGATGATCAGGGGCGTCATCACATCGTTCCACACCGCCAGCGCCGTAATCACGGCCACCGTGGCGTGCATGGGCCCCATGATGGGGAAGATGATGCTCCAGTAGGTCCTCCAGGTGGAAGCGCCGTCCACCCTGGCCGCCTCCTCCAGGGCCATGGGGATGTTCACCAGGTACCCGGAGTACAGCATGATATTCATGGGCATATAGAACACCACATACAGGAGGATGACGCCCACCCAGTTGGCCAGGTGCAGCTCCGCCGTCTGCTTCGCCAGGGGCATCATCAGGATGGCGAAGGGCACGAACATGCCGCTGACGATGAACAGGTACACGAAGCTGTAGAACTTGCTGTGGGCCTTATTGCGCCCTAAGGCATAGCCCATCAGGGAATGCACCAATACGGACAGCACGATGGTGCTTATGGAGATCAGCAGGCTGTTTTGCAGGGAGTGCCAGAAATCCGTCACTCTCATGGCCTCCCGGAAATTGTCCAGGCTCCAGGTCTTGGGCAGGGACAGGATGCCGCTGATGCTGTTGGTCATCTCAGAGGGCTGCTTGAAGGCGATCACAATGGTCATGTACAGCGGAAATACAATGGTGGACAGCCCTAAGATAAGCAGTACCATGACGGCTTTGTTGGATTTTCCCATGGATGATGTGTGTTTCATAGCTGCTCCTCCTTTGAACTGGAAAATTTCATCTGGGCAACGGAGATGATGACGATCACGATGAAGAATACCACCGCGTTGGCGCTCTGGAACCCGAACTGTCCGCCTGCCATGCCGTTATTGTAGATCAGGTAGGAAATGGACTCCGTGCTCTGGGCAGGGCCGCCCTTGGTCAATGCCACAATCTGGTCGAACACCATCAGGAAGTTCTTCACGCACAGCACCATGTTGATGGAGAAGAATGGGATAATCAGCGGGAACGTCAGGTACCTGAACTGCTTCCATCCGGTGGCCCCGTCGAGCCCGCCCGCTTCATACACGTCCTCGGGCACGGTCTGCAGGCCGGAGATGTAGATGATGGTATTCATGGCGATGGCCTGCCATGCGCATACAATCATGACGCCGATCCAGGCCTTGCTGGGGCTGGACAGGATGCTGGAGCTCAAAGCCTTGATTCCGGCCATGTCCGCCAGCGCCGGTATGATGTAAGTAAAAAAGTAGTTGAAGATGTAGCCCACTACCAGGGAACCCAGGATGTTTGGCAGGAAATAGGCCCCCCGGAAGAATCCCTTGGCCCGGATCTTGCTGTTGAGCCCCAGCGCCAGAAGCAGGCTGAGCACGTTCACTACCACGGTGGTCACAAGGGCCAGCTTGATGGTGAACCAGTAGGATTTCCCTACCCGCGCATCCGTGAATAAATCGATGTAATTCCGAAGGCCAACCCAGTCATATTTGCCGAAGCCTCTGAAATTAGTGAAGCTGTATATCACCCCGCGGATCAGCGGGATGGTGTTGAAGCAGACGAACAGGGCCAGAATCGGTATGGTAATCAGCATAAATGTTCTTTGTCTGTCATTTTTCATGGTCTTTACTCCTTCCCTCCTTCAGGATTTAATGGTTCTGGGCATATTCCTGCACCATGCGGATGATGTCCCTGTTGTACCTCTGCCAGTTGGTGTCGAAGGTGGCCAGGAAATCATCCACATCCTTCTCAATCAGGAAAGTCTGGAGCAGCGCGTCCACAGACATTTCCGAAGGGTAATAGTGATCCTGATAATCCGTCATGTTCCCGGTCTGGATGAACTCCAGCATGCCGTCCAGCATGGAGGCCAGCCGGAAATCGCCGTTTTTGCAGGGAACCGCGTTCTGGTCATCGATGTACTGCTGTATGTTCTCGTCCGCAAGGAGGAAATCCAGGACTTCGTAGGCGGCTTCCTTGTCGGGGCAGTCCGCCATGACGCAAAAGCCCAGATCGATACCGGAATTCAGCGTCCGGTCGTCTTTATTGTCGCAGGCGGGCATCACAAAGGAGTCGACGTCCAGATCCGGATTCACGGAGAGAATCTGAGGAGTGGCGTAGCTTCCGATGGGGTACATGGCCGATTCCCCTCTGGCGAAGGCGGTACAGGCGTCATTGTACCCGTAGGAGAAAGGATCCTCGGGGCCGTAGGGCAGAAGCTGCACATATTTCTCCGCCAGTTCTCTGTACTGGTCCGTAAAGGTGGTCTCGCCGCGGTTGACCTGCTTGGTGGTGTCCGAGGGCGCCAGCTCCACGGCCATGGCGTTCCAGGGCGCCAGACAGGTCCAGGTGTCCTTGAAGCCGAAATAGAAAGGCAGGATCCCCTCCGCCTGGATGTCGTCGCAGAGGGCCAGCAGCTCCTCCCAGGTCTCCGGGATCTTCCAGCCGTGGTCAGCGAACATCTGCCGGTTGTAGAGCACGCCCGCCGCGTTGGCCACATAGGGCACGATATAGGTACCGTCCACAGGCACAAACTCCAGGGCCTCGGCAATGTCCAGGTATCCCTGGTTGATGCTCTGCAGCCCGCCATAATCTGACATATCTGTCAGGATTTCAGCGTCCACAAAGTAGGAATAGTTGATGTCGCCGCCGATTCCGATGATGTCCGGATAGTCCTCCCGGATGAACCTGGTCTTGAGGATGGTGGTGGCATCATTGGGAGAGTTGATGGTCAGATGGATGTCGTCATGGGTGGCGTTGAACTGCTCTTCCACCGTCTTGAAGTAGTTGGCCGCCTCCGGCTTGTACTGGACGATTTCGATTTCAGTCTTGCCGCTGTTCCCGGACGAAGCACATCCCGCAACGGGAAGCATGGCTGTCATGCAGCACAGCGCTATTCCCACGCATTTTGTTCTCTTTCCATGGAAAAACTTCTTTCCATTCATGGCATTCGCTCCTTTTCATTTTAGTCCAGCACCTGTCCGGACAGACACTGGTATCCGGATTTCGATTTCATCCATGATATCTCTCAACCGGATTTTTTTGATAGAAATATGATAACATGCCATTATGCTATCAGAAAATAGTATAATTTTGCATGTTTTATACCATTATGCCATTTTTCCAGAATTTTGTTGAAGTCAGTCAGCATTTTGGTATATAATCACGATTACAGGGTTCGCGTAGCAGTTCCTATGATATCATGACTCTTGCGCGGAAATTATCAGATACTATTCCACAAAGAGGTGCTTTATGAGCGAGGTAATTTTTTCCGTTTTTCCAAGCGAGAATTTTATTGACCTGGGGCTCTATCAATTTGGCTGGGAACAGTGCGATCCATCCCACTCTTTCGGGCCGGCTGCAAGGAATCACTATCTGTTCCATTTATGTCTGTCCGGCACCGGCAGACTCTTTGCGGAGAACTCCAGAGGAGAATCTATCGAATACCAGATCAAAAGCGGGCAGGGCTTTCTGCTTTTCCCCAACCAGGTAGCCACTTATATCGCGGACCATGAGCTCCCCTGGGAGTATGTGTGGATTGAATTCGACGGGCTGCGGGCCAAGGAGAACATCGAACTGGCCGGATTCTCCCCCTCACAGCCGGTGTACAGGGCCCGCCACAAGGATGTCTACGAAATGCTGAAAGAAGAGATGCTCTATATCGTGCACCACAAGGAGGAGACTCCGTTCCACCTGATCGGGCATCTGTATCTGTTCATGGACAGCCTGGTGCGCTCCTCCTCCGCGCCACAGACCGTAAAGGGAGGCCGTCTGCGTGATTTTTATATTAAGGAAGCTTTCTCCTTTATCGAACAGAATTTCCAGAACGATATTTCTGTAGAAGATATTGCCGCGGCCTGCGGCCTGAACCGGAGCTATTTCGGGAAGATTTTCCATGAGAGCATGGGGAAGACTCCCCAGGAGTTCCTGATTTCCTACCGCATGACCAAGGCCACGGAGCTTCTGAAACTGACAGACCTGTCAATTTGCGATATCGGGAATGTGGTGGGGTATCCCAATCAGCTGCATTTTTCCAGAGCCTTCAAAAATGTGTATGGCGTCTCGCCCAGGGATTGGCGGTATGAGCATGCCGGAAAGCGTCCTCGGTAGGGGGCTGATATAGCTGTGAATTCCTTGTGATGGGATGGCAAAAGCGCTGATGAAACAGGGCTGCAACCGGCAGTTGCCGGATTGCAAGCCTACAATGGTGGCATCGCAACCGCCGTTTCTGCTACTATATTGCCATCAAACAGAAGGAGGTCGCGGGTATGAACATTGCGGACAGAATACAGAACCTGAGGAAAGCCAGGGGGATATCCCAGGAAGAGCTCGCGGATAAAATAGGGGTTTCCAGGCAGGCGGTTTCTAAGTGGGAAAGCGAACAGAGCACACCTGATATCGAGAAGATCATTCTGTTGAGCAATTATTTTGAGACCACTACCGATTATCTTCTGAAAGGGACCCCGCCTGTGGGCGAATCCGAGAAGCAATGGAGCGCCATGCTGTTCACTATGGCGGGCACCATCCTGAACGGGATCGGATTGGTTTCTTCCATCATTATCTGGCTGGAGCGCCAGATGGTCTATGCCGTGGGAATCGGACTGGTCATCATGCTGCTGGGGACAGGCACGTTCCTGGCGGGACAGTTTATTGGCACAAAGGACAAGGCAAGGGCAAGACGGTCTTTTCTGCTGCCGAATGTGTGGATCCTGGCTTTTATTCCCCTGTCCTGCTGCTTCAATGTCCTGGACGGACTGGCGGGCGGTTTCTGGGGGCAGCTTGCGCCGCTCCCTTTGTTGGGGAATTCTGTCAGGACATATCTGCTTTTCTGGGCCGGATATATTTTCGTATGCGTGCTGGCGGATATCCTCATTGTCTGGAAGGCCCGGAATAACGGGACTCCCTGAAAAATCATGATACGGCGATGCCCCGATTCCGGGGGAACGGCCGGCTTGTTATCGTCCGGAAGATAAGTCATTCACGGAAAACAGAACTGCCGGGAAATGGTGCAGTCATACATCATTTCCCGGCAGTCTCTGCCCGGTGGGCGAGCATGCCGCGTACTTCGGGCATCTCTAATTCAGCACAGTGCTCCTGTATTCAATGGAGACTACCTCGTCCCCTTTGATGATGAAGCACAGTCTCATGTTTCCCTTTTCATAGACTATCATTCCGTCTTCCTCCTTGCCGCCGTCCGGATAGGCCTGCAGCAGCTTCTCCCGGGAGTCTCCGATGCAGATGCCCTCAGCCGTGGCCACGGAATCGTCCTTCAGGATGACTGTAGAGACGTAGTCTTTGCTCTCGTTGGGGTAGGTGTCCAGTTCAAAGCTGTTATAGGTGTACATTTTGTCCATTCCCTCGAAAGCGCAGCTCTGGGACTCGAAATAGGAGACGGGATCTCCCAGAACGGCAAGGATGGGTGCCGCATCCGCATCTACTTCAATGACGGTGCCGTTGTAGGAAAAAGCGTATCCCTCTCCGCTGGCGGCGCCGTTGGCCGCCGGGGCGCTGCCGGTGCCGCCCTGGCCGGAATCCTGCTGCCCCTCGTCTGCCGCCTCCCCGTCTCCCGGAGCGCCGGCCTCGTCCGCCCCGGAGGTGATGTCCACCTGTTCCATATTCTGGACGCTTCCGTCGATGGTCTTCTCGTCCCCTTTGCCGCAGCCTGTGGCAAGGAGCATGGCTGACGCCAGAAGCACGGCGCATTTTTTCACGGTGCTGATTTTACTTTCTTTCTTTTTCATTTTGTTCTCTCCTTTGTAGTCATTGTGGTTTCTGTGAAAGGCACGATGGACGCCCCCTGCCGCTATGTGCCCAGCGCCTGCCGCAAGCCGGGCTACGCGGCAGGTTTATGCGGGCGCGGGTATGCGCCAGTCTGTTTTGGCTCACTGCCGTCCCCCGCAATGGGAGAATGCCCCATGCAGGTCCGCCAGGCATCTGCCGGGCGTTCATTTCATGCCGTAATACCGATATTGTTCTTCCTTCTCCGCTTCGTAGGCGGCGATTTTCTCCTCCCAGAGGGCGGAAAGGTGCGCCTCGTCTCTGCGGTCGGGAACCTTCAGCTCTTCCGTCAGCATTTTCCCCAGATACCGGGAAAGCTTCTCCGCCCCGGACAGGTTCATGTGCAAGCCCCCGTCGTAGGTGTCGGTGCTGTAGTCGATGCCGGTGTCCTCCTGAAGCTCCAGGAAGTTGATGTAGCGCAGATTGTGGGCCGCGGCGTACTCTTCCACCTGGGCCTCCCACTCCGGATACCAGTAGGGGTAGAGGCTGGGGGCTTTTATCAGGATGAGTTCGATTCCCTTTTCCTCGCAGAGGGCGGTGATTTTATCCAGGTATTTCCACGCGTTCTCTCCAAACTGATAGTCCCCCAGGATGCGGCCCTCGGGCACGTCCCGGGCCGCTTTCACGTCCACCCGCATGTAGTAACCGTTGTGGGAGACGGGCTTTTTATCGAACATGTATTCGATATCCGCTTCTGTGAGCTCGCTCCATCTGGAGTGGTAGCGGAGAATGGGGAACACATAGTCCAGGAAGTTTTCCTCTTCTCTCATGGAGGCCAGGATGGCCTTTATCTTTGGCAGGGACCATTCCATCCCCTCCAGGGTCATCCGGTTGTAGGCCTCCCGCTGGGACTGGTCGTATTGCAGGGACAGCACGTTGAACACTGCTACTTCCGGGGTCTCGTACCGCAGCGTGTCCTCCAGCAGGTAGTAGGACTGCCAGATGTACTGCTGGGCGCTGCCGCGGATGTAGCTGTTGATGCCGTATTCCTGCCAGAGCAGGGCCGGGGAGAAGTTCTCGTAGACCTCGCAGTCGCCGATGAAGATGACATTGTGGTCTTTTTCTTCTTCATAATATTCGGCGATGAAGGCGCCTTCTACCACGTTGTCCACGTACTTGGGCACCAGCAGGCGCTGGAGCAGGAACAATGTGGCAAGGACGATGCATGCCGATGCTGTTATTTTTATGCACTTTTGTGCTTTTGTATTCTTTTTCATCCTCTTGCACCCAGTCCGTTTTTGGTATCTTCCAGTGATAATCTACTTTTCCGTGTCTGATGAGAATGGCTTTCATTCTGTGTTCCCTTCCATGATTTTTATCATCTCCGCAGGGGTTACGATGAAATCCCGGAATGGATAATGCTTCCGGTTGCCTGTTACCAGGTAAGCATCATCATCCCTCTTTTCCATGGCCACCTCATAGAAGACCAAATCATCCATATCTATCAGCACTTCTCCTGTGGGCTGCGGAAACACTTCCACCCCATACTGCCTGACCGCAGCAAGAACCACCTGTATCGCATCCTCCCGCAGATGGAATTTTTCTCTATGAAGCACCTCATCGTATTCCGTCAGGATATCCTGATGATACAGCGGAATGATTCTCCTTTCAAAAACGGCATCCAATACCTTAACCGTAGCCGAATCTTCACTCTTGGAGAGCAGTGCCGACAACAGTACATTTGTGTCAATTACAGCATAATATTCCATAGCTATCTACCTGTTTCGTTCCGCTCTAACTGCTGAAATTTCAGCATTGATTTCATCCAGCGACATTTCCGGAAGATCTGCTGCCTGTCTTCGCAGTTCGTGAAAAGCTTTTTTTGCCTCTGTCCTTGTAATCAGCATTTCAGGTAAAGTGGCTTCAAACGGAAGCCCTCGCACCATTTTGCTCCGAACCATGAACATACGGAATGCTGTAGGCAGATCCATTCCAAGGTTCTCATATATTTCAGTCACTTCCTGTTTCAACGCTTTGTCCGCTCTAAATTGAATCAAAACCTGTTCTGTCATGGCGTTTCCTCCTCGCATATATTTCGCATTTGTTCTGCATTTGCCCTACATTAACTTTGCATGTGTTTGTCATATATTATATTCTTTATGCAGAAAACTATCAATGCTTTTTCAGTGAAATTATCTGGAATACCGATTTTCTCACTCTCCTATTTCCCGATACAGCAGAACGGAATCGATTTCCCTTTAAAACTGATTATAAATAAACTGGCTGGCGTCATACCCGATGCCGTAGGCTCCCGCCAGCAGCACCGCCAGGAACAGGCCGTACCACAGCGCGAACCGCAGCGGATAGGGCTTTGCCGCAATCCGCTCCCTGACGCTGCCCTTTCTCTGGATAAGGCTTACTGATACCAAAACAAATGTCCCCACAGCCAGAATCCCGTAGTCAAGCGCCGTAAGCCCTAAGCAGAGCAGCGAACCGTCCCACAGGATGTTCCAGTTCCGGGCCGTGAACAGGGAGCCGAACATCCGGAAGGTCACCGGCACGGAACGGTAGCAGTCGAAAGTCCGCAGCATCGACACCAACAGGAAAGTCCTGGCCACTTCAAAGGCAGCATACCCCTTCCCGCCCGCCCCGAAGCGCTGGTGGAATCTGGCATACACGGGTTCCAGGGTCTCGGAGACCATCAGCACGGCCCAGTTCCCCAGCCCCCAGGCGATGAAATTCCAGCTGGCCCCGTGCCAGATGCCCGTGGCGAACCAGACCACGAACGAAGACAGATACACCGGCAGCCGCTTGCCCACCTTCTCCCCGAAATGGCGGCGGGAGAATTTGTTGAACTTCTGCATGAGCTTGCACACGGAGATGGGATAGAAGATATAGTCCCGGAACCATGTGCCCATGGAGATATGCCATCTGCGCCAGTATTCCTTGAGAGATTTGGAGAAGAACGGCCGCTGGAAATTCTCCTGCAAAGTGATGCCCAAAGTCTGGGCGATTCCGATGGTGATGTCGATGCCCCCGGTGAAGTCCGCGTACAGCTCCAGGGCGTAGAAGAACATCCCCACCAGCACATAGGCGCCGTGATAAGCATCCGTGTCCCCGATGATGGCGTTGACCCCCACCAGCATCCTGTCCGCGATGACCATTTTCTTGAAATAGCCCCACAGAATGCGCTGCAGTCCAAAACTTACCGTTTTTCCGTCAAATCTGTGTTCCCCATACAGGGATTCCGCCAGATCCCCGAACCGGCTGATAGGCCCCTGCACCAGTTGGGGAAAGAAGGACACGAACAGGGCGAACCGGAAAGGGTTCCTCTGTGCCCGGACTGTCCCCCGGTACACATCGATCAGATACCCCACCGCCTGGAAGGTGTAGAAGGAAATCCCCAGGGGCAGCGCAAGGGTCAGGAAAGAAAGCCTTCCTGTCTGCCCGAATGCCCCCAGCAGCCCGTTGATGTTGGCGATGGCGAAGTTGGTGTACTTCAGCACCGCCAGGATACCGATGTTCAAAAGGATTCCCCCCAGTATCCATCCCAGGCGCACCTTTTTCTGCCTGTCCTTATAGGCCTTTTTCTCCTCTTTGGACAGCTCCGCCCTGTGCTCCTTCAGGTAGGCCGCCTGCCTGTCGGCGTTGTCCTCAATCCGGCAGGCCGCGAACCAAATCGTCACCGTGGTCACCAGGAGGTAGGGCACATATTCCGCCCCCGCCAGGAAATAGAAGAGGTAGCCGGCTCCCAGCAGCAGCCCCCACTGGCATTTCCGGGGGATAATGTAGTACAGCAAGAACAAGACCGCAAGAAATCCCAAAAATCCATACGATGTAAAAAGCATGACCGCTTCCTCTTAAGCCCCCAACCCTCAGGCTTCTTCCTCCAGCTTTTGAATCAGGGCGTAGAGAGCCTTTGCGGAATTGAAGTTCTCGGGGAGGATGTCTTTTGCCGTGATGGCGATGTCAAAGGTCTCATTGATCTCCGCGATCAGGCTGACGATGTCGAAGGAGTCCAGTATCTTGTCGTCCACCAGACGCTCCTCCGTCTCAAAATCTACGTCCGGATGTAAATTGTTCAAAATCTCCATTAATTCTTCCATGATTGGCATTTCCTTTCTTCCAGTTCATTTTTTATTGCCGGAATTCCTCTTTCTCCCTGTTTTGGGAAACCAGCTCTTTCATTGCGTTATTATAAAGTTCCATTCGTTCGGCCACTCTGTCTCTTGGCGACATTTCGTAGTCGTCCAAGTCGGGAACTTTTACCGTCAGGCCAAGTATTTGGCAGATGATTTCAACTTGCCATACTTCCAGAGGAATCTCTTTCCTTTGTCCATCCAGGCCATGAAGCGTTAATCCGACACTTTCAATCACTTTTTCCATATACAATCTACCCATTTATCATTTTATGGCGTCAGTCAATAGGTGGGATGCCGACACGATTTCAGGCATTTCAGCGCCTCAAAATATGCGGACTGCCTGCCCACCTCTGTTTCCGGCCTATGGCCTGGCCCGCCTCACGCCCCCTCATACATTTTCTTCAGCGTCACCCGGTCGATCTTCCCGTTGGCCGTAAAGGGCAGCTGCTCCAGCCGGATAATCCGGTTAGGCAGCATGTAACGGGGCAGTTTCGTCCTCAGGACTGCAGCCATTTCTTTCTCAGAAGGGTCTCCCACATAGTACAGCACGATCTTCGCCTTCCAGGTATCGTAGATACAGGCCGCCATGCGGACGTCAGGGAGCATGTCCACATTCACTTCGATTTCCCCCAGCTCGATGCGGTGGCCCATGTGCTTGATCTGGTAATCCTTCCGGGACACGAACAGCAGCTCCCCCGCCTCATTATAGCGTCCGATGTCCCCGGTTCGGTAGATGCGCTCCGGATAGGCCGTGTTCAGGGGATTCTGGACAAAGGCCTCCGCCGTGCGCTCAGGGTCATTGTAATAGCCCAGCGTCAGCGCCGTGCCCCGGATGCAGATCTCGCCCTCCTGTCCCGCCTCCGCCCGCTTCCCCTCGGGCGTCAGCAGCAGAATCTCCCGGTTGGGAAAAGGCCTGCCGATGGGAATCGCCTCGTCTTCCGCAAATTCCCGCTCCACCCGGTAATAGCAGCACATCCCCGTGCCCTCCGTGGGGCCGTACAGGTTGGTGAAAACGGCCTCCGGCAGGGCTTCCCGCCAGATGCGGAACTGCCTGATCGGGAACACCTCGCTGCCGAACGCAATGGTGTGTAGAAATTTGGGTTTTACCGTATCAAAGGTGCCGAAAGCGCTTACCATGGTCAGGGCGGAGACCACCCAGCAGATGGTATTGATTCCGTGGGCGTTCAGATACTCCACCAGCTTCACCGGAACGGAGAAAAGCTCCCTGGGAATCAGGTAGGTGGTGGCCCCGAATTTCAGCGTAGGATACAGCTCCTTCAGGCAGGCGTCAAAGTAGAGGGGTGACTGGTTCCCGAAGACCGTCTCCTCCCCGAAGCCCAGCACCTCCGACAGCCGCTCGATATAGTCTATCACAGACCTGTGGCAGGCCGCCACGCCCTTGGGGATTCCGGTGGAGCCGGAGGTGAAGACGATGTAGATCGGGTCTGTATCGATGGCATTCCGGTGAATCTCCTCCAGTGCCCTGTCATCAATCCCGCACTGCGCCATCTCATCGAATAGCACAACCTCCCCCTCCCCGATCCGGAACGTCCTGGCCGTCTCCTCCGTCTCCCGGTCGCAGATGATCAGGGGCGAGCGCACATTGTCCAGTATCAGCTGGATCCTCCCCGCGAGCATCTCCTCGTCGATGGGCACATAGAAATCGCCGCCTGCCACCACGCCGAAGAAGGCCGCCACCTCTTTCGGGGATTTCCGCATGAAGACCACCACGGGCTTTCTGTAGATTCCCTTTTTGTGGAGGAAGCTTCCGACGCTGCGGCTCAGGTCGTATACTTCCCGGAAGCTCAAGGCCTCCGTGCCGTCGGCGTAGGCTGTCTTTGCGGGTTTCTGCTTTACGATATGATTTAAGTAGTCCAATACATTGTTCTGCATCTTCATTCCTCCGGATCATTCCAGAAAAGTCTCTTGATCTGCCCATTGACCGCATCGGTCATGGGCGTTCCTATATCCGTTTCCCGGCCATACCATAGACCGCCAGAATTTGCGAATCTGTTCAAGATGGGCATTGCCCCTCCCGAAGCCGCAGCAGGCATTCATACTGTCCTTTCAGGCGGCCGCAGATAAGAACCGCCTTTCTCGCCAGCACCTCCATCACGTCCAGGAATCCCTCCCCCAGCCCAAAGTCCCGCTTCACCAGCGACAGCTCCGTGCAGGCCAGCAGCACAGCCTGGGCCCCCTGGCCGAACAGCCCTTCCGCCACCCGCCAAAACGCCGCCGAATCCACAGGCTGCCCCGCTTTGACATTCTGATAGATAATCTGCATGACCGCCTGTTGACCTGCCCGGTCAGGCAGCATGGCCGAAATCCCTTCGCCCGCGAACGCCCGCTGGAACAGCCCGCTCTCAATGGTGCCGTCCGTAGCCAGGATGCCTGCCCTGCTGATTCCCGCCTCTTTCAGGCACAGCACTGTTTCCTCAACGGCGTTCAGGATGGGAATGCCTATGGCGTCTTCCAGATTTTTCTGGAAATAATGGGCCGTGACGCAGGGAATGGCAATGGCCTCCGCCCCTTGACTCTTTAAGTCAACCCCAATCTCTACCATCTGGGGCAGAGGGTTCTCCCCGCTCTGGCCCAGGATGAATCTGGTGCGATCCGGAATCTGCGGTTTGCTGTGGAGAAGAATCTCCATATGTTCCTGATCGGATTTCGCATCACTCATCTGGGTGAGCAATTGCAGAAAATATGCCGTTGCCATGGGGCCAAGGCCGCCGATGACACCTAACTTCTTCATTTATGTACCTCCAAATCCGCCCCGCGGACATTCGCTTCCTTATTGTATCCGCTTCTTTTTGCACTTTCATCCTCTCGCCGGATATTCCGGGCAGCTGGCGCTCCCCTGTGTTCTTCTGACATCCTATCCTGAATTTGTATCCTATTCCTACATGAAATTGTTTCGTATTTGTATATTCTTTCTAAAAATTTCTTTCGATTTTAATTGATTTCCGGATACAGGGCCGGGTCATAATTGAATGCGCCGTAATGTTCCGCATTGTAGTCCATCAGCTCCTTGTCCGTCCACAGGAAAATGGTTGGGTGATCCGGCCTGGGCGTGGTGTCAAAATGATACCAGCCCTCCCCCACGTCCACCAGATTCCAGTAGTGCTCAAAGCCTGTGGGCACCCTCCTGATATCCAGATTGGGGATTTCAGCCTTCGTCAGCAGAGCCTTAGCGGTGCAGGCATAGACATAGCAGTCGCCTTTCCCGTCCACCAGCCCCTCGTAGGCCGCCCGAATCCAGTCCCCTTTCTCCGAATGGTTGATATAGGCCACATGGCCCAGCACATAGCTGTAGATGGCCCATGCCTTATCCCGCAGGCTCATGTCCGGCTCGATAATCTCCTCCAGCACCGCGTCCGCGTATTCGTTCATCTCTTCCAGGCTGTACATCCTGTCTCTGACTGTCAGGTTCACCGTGGCGCTGGACTGATTGCCCGCTATGTCTCTGGCCGTATATGTAATCGGATAGACTCCCTCCTTGTTCAAATCCACGCTGGTAGTATCCACCTCCAGCACCACGCCCTCCTGACAGTTGTCGGTGACAGTGACGTTTTTCCGATAGGAAATACTTTCCCCCAAAAAGTAATCCAGGTTCACCGCCCCGTGGATGACAGGGGCCTGGGTGTCCTCCCGCAGCGTCAGATTGGCCTGTCTCACCGTTTCATTGCCCCCGCTGTCCGTGGCGACGATTTCCAGCTCCTGAGTGCCCGCCAGGGACAGGTCCGGCTCCTGTCTGAAAGAGAACGTTATCTCCGTGGCGTCCTCCGACGACACGACAAAATCCTCCGCTTTTCTGGGCACCTGGAGAAAGCTTTCGATATCCCGGACCTCCATCTGCGGCGGAACGGTGTCTACTACATGCAGGGTAGAGGAATAGGCCTCCCCGTCCACCTCCAGCAGCACTTCATAGTCCCCGGCCTTATGGGTATCGATTTCCGACATCCGTGTCAGAAATATCGCATTTCTTCCCTCTTCCACGAAGCTGCCCACCTCCGGCATTTCCCCTCCGGCCTCCATGGTCACGCTCTCCGCCAGCCGGATCAGGAACAGCTTTGAATCCACTACCGTCCAGTTTCCTCCCCGGTCCGTCAGAATGACCTGGACATCCTGCTCTCCCGTCCGGGAAAAATCCGGCTCCGTCACATAGGAGACCGTGACTTGCGTGGCATCCGTAATATTCTCCACAAAGTTCTCCGCTCCGAATGCCTCCCCCATTTCCCGCATCACCGGCACGGCATCCGCCGCGGGGGCAATGGTGTCCTCGATAATCAGCAGACAGCTGTGGGTGAACAGGCCGCTTTTCACCCTCACCTGATATTCTCCCGGCACCGCGATGTCAAAGGGCTGGCTGTCCCGGGTGAAGACCGCCCCGCTGTCCGCTTGTTTCATAAGGTCTGAGGCAGACACTTCAATGCCTGCCTCCACATGCACGGTTTTATAGGCCAGACCGTCTACGTAAAACCATCCGCCTATCACAAAGAGAGCAAGAACCACCAAGCATATAATCCCGATTTTCATACGCTTTCCGCTTCCTGCTCTCCGTCTTAAATTAGATTTCTCACTGTTTTTTTGCATGGCTGTCGCCTGATGGCATCCTTTTCCTGTATCGTTCTTTCAGGGCCGCCCCCCTGACAGCCCTGATATCTTTTCCCTATCATAACACAGAAGGTGCTATCTTAGCAAGAGTTGAATGTAGACCGTGCTGTCAGCGCAGCCTGACCTGCGGCCGTCCCTCTTCCATGCCGGTCAGAGTAATCGTCTGTACGCTTCCGTCCTTCAATGTCACCTGTACGCAGTCCGGGCTTTCCGCGGTCACTGCGGCGATGGCAGATTCTGTCTCATAAGGCTCGACGACGGTCACGAAGCGCCCCAGTTCTCCCCTGCTCCGGACAGCGTAGGTCTTCCGCTTCTGCCACTCGTCCCCCGGGAAAGCGTCCACGCCCACACAGGCTGTCAGCCGCACTGCCCCAAGCCCCTCCAGATTCAGGATGATACGGCTTTCCCTCTCATAATCCACAGGGCTCGCTCCCAGCGCGTACGGATACTCCGTCCCGACAATCGTTACCCGGCCGCCCTTGTAGTCCCTGCCGATTCCGCAGCCGGAATCCACGTTTTCCATACGGATCCTCTCCGGACTCCGGCCTGAATCCATCGCCTCTTTCATCATCCGCCCCAGGTTGATTACATTTCCGTCTTCCAGTTCCAGACAGATTTCTCCCCAGAATACCCCCTGGGGCGTTCGGACAGGCTCCCCGATTTCATTGTGCATGACGCCCTGCTTCAGGGACAGCACTGCCTGAGAAACCCCTTTCACATCCAGCGCCACTTCGCCCCGCCCCAGAATCCATCCGTCAAACGCGCCCTCATCTGCCGTAATTTGGTCCAGTTCCACACGGTAGGACAGAGGAATAGTATAGCCGTTACCGTCCGCGGCCCAGCCCTCATAAACTGCCACCCGGCCCACCATCTGCTCCGTCTGCCTGGGCCAGGCGGTGTGGACATCCATGTTCAGGATGCCCGGTTCATTGTAGTTGGACCGGTCGCAAATCAGCCTCTCCCCGGCATGCTCCTCCGTGAACACGGTGCGGAAACGCGCCACGCTGTCCCCATCCACTTCATACCAGTCACAGTCCGTGATGAACTGGGCATCGGAGACAGGGTTCGGATTCATCTGTTCCGTGTGGCGCGTCCGCTTCACGCTGCTCCCCTCTATGCCCAGAAAGCCTTTTATCTGCATCAGGCTGTCGTAACAATGCTCTTTCTCCCCTTTCACATAGTCAAAGAGCACGATGTAGTCGTCCGTCACCGCCATGACCCGCCGCTGTAAAACAGGCTCCGTGAACCCGGTCAGCTCGCCGTAGCCCGGACTTTGCTCGCCCTCCAGGATGGGCAGGAAGCATCCGTTCATCCGGCACCGCCTGCGCAGTTCCTCCTTGGTGGCAGTCTGCCCGTCCTGGGTGTAGACCATGCCGCCGTAAGGAGGATAGGACCACTTCGTCCGCACCTCGATGCCAGCCGCCTGCAGCCCCTCCCCGCTCTGCCAGAGGATTTTCCTGGAATCCGCGGGGTTCTGCATCTTCTCGTCCACTACCACCATGTTCTTGGTCAGAGAGCACTGCACATAGAATTTGTACATGAAATGGGCATAGCCCCACCAGCAGTTCTCCGGGTTGAAGAAGCTCCGTCCGTATCGCATCACGGACAGCAGGTCTGTCACATCAAAATGCCCGTGGGCATTGCCGTGGGAGCCATAACGCAGCACTGCCTGAATCTGCTCCCGCTGCTGCCTGCCGGGTTTCCGGCTGCGCAGCAGCGCAAGGCCGATATTGTCCGCGCAGGCATTTCCCATGGGCGGCACACAGCCTGCTGCCGCCTCTCCTGCCAGCGCCTGCATATGCACCCCGGGCTCCCCGAAAATACAATCGGCTTCATTCTTTGCGATAACAGGCAGATACTGACTGTCCCCATAATAATAGTAGGCCAGGTCATAAGTAGACCCAAAATGGGCCCCCGACAGTTTCTTCTCATCAGAATCGGCAATCCCGAACAACACGCCCCTGTAATCAAGAAAAGGCAGCGTGGCATCGAACATATCCTTGATACATACGGCAGCTTTCCGATTCCCGCCCCATTTCTGATTGTACATGCCGAAATCCACCTTCGGCGCCTCTCCCCGGTAGGTGGAACTGACCTCCTTATTGAAAGGAATCCGGAAATAGGCATGGGCCAGATTGTATCCAAAGGGAACCAGCGCGTGAGCCGTGTGAAGCATGATGGAAGACACCCACGTATTATAGCCCACCGAGCATTCATGCCACCATCCGTCGTTGAAAATGCCATAGCGGAACTGTTCCAGGATACCGCCCCGGCCAAAGACGAACCGCAGCGCCCGGTCCATATCCTGCAGCGCCAGCGCGCAGAACAGCGCCCCCTGAAGCTCCGACAGCAGCCAGTTGGAAATACGCCCGTCCCGCACATGCTTATCCAGCATCTCCATGTACAGTCTGAAACACTCCTCCACAGCCTCCTTGTCAGCACAGGTCAGTACACCCGCATCACAGACGATGTCGTAGGCAACGGCCAGATGCTTGAAGAAATGCCCCTCCTGCACATAGGACTGGCTGCAGCCCCGTTTCCTTGCCGGATACCCGTCTGCCGGACTGGAAAAACGCCGGAAAAAGTCCGCCAGCTTCTCCGCGTATCCCCGCTCACCTGTCAGCGCGTACAGATAGGCGGCGGACATGACAGATTCTTCCGTCTTCGTCTCATAGCAGAAAGGCCGTCCCGGCAGCGGATTCTCCACCGCCCACGCGTCCGCAATTTCCCGGTAATGCTCATAATCCTCACGGAAAGGCTCATAGCTTTGGATATTTTCCATGGTCTTTTGCCACGCGGCGGCATCGTGGTACAGATAGGGATGGGGGAGACTGCGCAGGGTCTTCAGTTCCACACTGTCCTGAAAAGAGCCCCTGCTCCCCTGCCCGCGCACCCTGATGACCGTGTTCTCATGCCCGCCCGAAACCATGTAATCATGTACCCTCACTGTCACCGTAATCGGCGCGCCTTCCCCTGGCGCCAGCAGGATGCAGCGGCCTGTATCCGCCGGGTCCGCGCCCTTTCCTCCCCGGCCCAGACATACTTCGGCTATGAGAGATTCCCAGCCCCCGAACACCTGGCCCGCCGTCACCGCCAATTCTGTTGACGTACAGTTATATACGGTTCCTCGATAATATATATCCTCACCGGGCTCCCCCGCTTTCCCTTTCACCGGCATACAGACAGAAAGACCGGGCTTTCGCTGCATGGCGCACTCCGTCAGCTCCAGGCGGCTCCCCGGCCACGCGACCTCCACAGCCGTCACGAACTCGAAGCGATTCTCTCTGGCCATTTCCTGCGGGAAATATGTAAAAGGAACTTCCACAACCGCCTCCCCGCTCCGCAAAGGCACAGAAATCTCCGCCCTCAAAGGCTCCTCCTCCGCGAAAAAGACTGCCACATACAACTGTGCCGGAGCATTCAATGTCTGCCCATGTCCACGGGTTTCCGGTTCCGCCGCCTCCCGCTCCCAGGCCGCGCCGGATTCCTCCCGCACCGTCAGGAACAGTCCCTGCCAGTCCACGAAATCAGCCGCGCTGTCGCTCTCCCGCACGAACCCGCGAGGACAGAATCCCCTGGCTCTCTCCGGCACAGGATAGGAAAAGCGGATTCCGTCCTCCAGCCTCTCCTGTCTCCATTCCCTCAGCAAATCAACCCTTACCTTGTTCTTATCCACCTGATTTTCCTCCCCTTAAGGCAACTTTAGATTCTATGTCCGCCCATCGGCGGGCTTTCCGTAAGGCAAAAAGGGCAGTGTGCCTTTACAAAACACGCTGCCCTTCTAATCTGAAACAGTTTATTTTGCTGCAAGGAACGCGGTCAGCTGCTCTACCAGGGCATCTACCACCTGCTGTCCGCCGTTTTCCATAGCGGAGGACGTATTGGCATTCAGCATCTCTGTGATAGTGTCATAGGACACGCCGTTGCCGTCAGTCTTGATTCCGTGCAGTTTTACCGTGGAAACCATGTCCGTCACAGCCTTACACTGAGCCACTGCCGTGGAGAGATCCACATCCGTGGTGTCGAAATGGAAACCAAGAATCGGCAGGGAGCTGAAGCTCTCCGGATCGTATTCATACTGTCTGTAGGCAAGCGCCTCATCGTCATATGCCGCGGAAATCAGGGCATATTCCGGATTCCAGGTCCATCCGTAACCGCCGAAGTCAGAACTGTAGGAAGTCAGCGTCTCATAGGTTCCCTCGGTCTCTCCATACTGGAAGTCCACGCCCTCTATTCCTAACTGGAACAGGTCATGGGCCTCCTGAGAGCCGAACAGCCAATCCAGGAACTTCATGGTGGAATCTATCTTGTCGGAGTTGGCGGGAACGCACAGGCCGTTGTTTCCGGCGTAGTCCACTGCGATGGCTCCCTTTTCCATGTTCCGGATGCCGTCATAGTATACGAAGAAGCCTACGGTACCCTCACCCAGAGTCTTCTCCATGTCCTTTACACCCACATAGTCGTCCAGGGTACCCACATAGGAAGCGCTCAGGCCGCTCTCAAAAGGGGTAGCCGCATCGGTACAGCTTAAAGAGTCTGGATCGATGTAGCCCGCATCCTGCCACTCTGAGAACTTCTCGTATCTGTCCATACCGAAATCATACTGCCATCCTTCGGGGAAATCCTTGAAGTTCTCATCGCCTGAACCCTCTACCGCATAGGCTACCAGCTGATTGTCCTTGGTATATGTCCAGATCGTCAGGCCTGCTGCGGAGAACTGCTGCAGGCCTGCTTCCGCGGAACCGGGATACACTTCGCCGCGGAGGGACAGCTGCTGGAAGAATCCTCTGGCCTGTGTGGCGCCATAACCGATTTTGCCATTGTCCACGGCTGCCTGCCAGTACTTCTCCATATCATCATAGCTTTCAATCTTTCCGTCGGTGCCGATATTCCACTCCTTGGCCCAGTCAAGCCTGTACCAGATACAGGGAATACCGTTTCCATATACCTCATAAAGAGGGATATAGCACATGGAATCGAACCAGATATTGGATTCCATGGTCTCCGCGGAGAAAGCCCTGGCAAGTCCGGGATATTCCTCGGGATTATTGAAGTAGCCGGACAGATCCGCATAATATCCTTCGGGAGCCAGATTCTTCAGCTGTACCCAGGAAGCGTCGAATACCAGATCCCACTCAGATCCGGAGGTAATCTCCAGATTCAGCTTATCCTTGTAATCCGCATGCTCTACCCAGTTGATGTCCAGTTCGATATTAAGGGTATCTTTCGTCATCTCCAGATACTTTTCATAGACCGCATCCCAGCCCTCCGGCTTGGGTCCTTTATGCAGGAATTTGATGGTCACTGTCTCGCCGGAAGAGGCGGAACTTCCGCCTGTGCTTTCCTCAGAACTCTCTTCGGAACTTTCTCCGGAACTTTCTTCACTGCTCTCCCGGGAATCCTGTGAGGACTCCTGTTGTGAGCTGTCCTGATTATCGGAAGAGGCATTTCCGCCGTCGGAGCCGCATGCTGTCAAAGTACCTGCCGCCATCACTGCTGATAAGGCAAGCGCGAGCCATTTCTTTTTCATAAATATGTTTCCTCACTTTCTCTTTTTTTCGATAGATAATCTGCGTCTGTCCGCAGATTCGCATCCTCCTGCATGGGCGCCCTCCTGCAGGTGTGTCTTTATGATACTATCACTTTTTCGACTTTTCAACTTCACAAAATAACGAAATTCTGTATCTTAACGATTCAAACCCCTTGTACAGGGCAATCCGGGAATGGTATAATATTTAAAGATTTCAGGTATTAACTTTTGAACTATCTCTAAAGGCACTCAAAAAGGTATAATAGAAACTGCACTTATCCCACATCGGAAGGAGCCCCCTGCCATGAACCTCAAACGCATCGTCAAGACAATGAACCAGGAATACCGCAGCAGCCTTTTTTATAAGAAAGTTCTGTATTCCTATCTCCTGGCTACCTGCGTCATTTTCCTCCTCTTCACCATCGTCCTGTTCCTGCTCGTGAACAAGGACTACAGCCACACACTGGAAGGCATGCAGGACTATGCCATCACCCAGGCCTACAATGTGAACCAGACCACCTTGAAAGATATCATCAACAACTGCTACACCATCCTGGACAGGGCAGCTATGAACAATATTCTGTATGGAAATAATTATGATAATGCGCTGGCCCTGGAGGCGCTGGAACTCCATGACAATATCCGCATGGCAAGTTCGCTGGTGCAGTCCGTCTATTTCATTAATTTTCAGACAGGGACCATTCTGGACCACAGCGGCCGGACTTCCATCGACAACCATATCGACAGCGGGGTATTCGAGATGCTGGCGGATATGACTCCCGGCATGAGGCCTCTGTTCTGCTATCCACGGTTCATCGACTGCAATCTCAGCGGCACCATCCGGCGGGATGTTCCTGTCCTCTCCATGGCATTCTATTCCAACCCTGCCGGCGCCATGGTGGTGAACCTGGACTATGAGACCTACTGCGGCATGCTCTCTTTGAACGACAGCGAATATATCGATATCATTCTGGTCAGCAGCGCCGGAAAAGTAATGTCCGCCTCAGACCAGGACCTGTTCGGCACGGACTATACAGACAATGAGCTGTACCGCCAGATTCAGGAGTCCGCTGAGAACCGGGGTTCTTTCCTGTATCATCCGGCCGGACAGCCCCCCCAATCCATCAAATACATCAAGAATATCGGGCTGGGCATCACATATATCTGCAGCCTGAGCAGTATGCAGATTTATCCGGAAAACTCTACGCTTTCCACCTTACTGCACTATTCCGCCATCTACCTGGCCATCGGGCTTACGCTGTCCTTCCTGCTGAGCTGGATCATCTACAATCCTCTCAGACAGCTGAAGACTTACATAGCCGCCCATCCGGTGCTGTCTCCTGAGGAATCCGCTCTGTCAGATGACAAATCGCCGGCGCCAGGCAATGATTTTGATTATCTGTCCCAGGCTTACCGGAAGATTCTGAACATCAACACAGACCTTCAGCAGGTCAGCCACGCCTATATGAAAGAGCAGAGCAAAAAGCTCTTAAAATCCCTGCTGACGGACGCCTCCGGTGCCTTTGGCCAGTACTCCGCGGAACTGGAGGCGCTGAATGCCAGCCTGGGCGAGAAGAACAACCTGATCCTGCTGCTGGGAATCGATTCTTTCACATCCGATCAGTCCGGAGTCCATGCCGAGACCAGCCTGTTAAAGTATGTGGTCCAGAATGTGACGGAGGAGCTGCTGTCCTCCACGGTCATTGCACGGCATATCGAGACAGAATCGCCTTTCGTCATTTTCCTGCTGAACTTCAACGAGCCCAACACGGAAGAAATCATCCGGCTTCTGCAGGAGGCCCAGAGCTTCATTCTGAAGCATTATAAGATTACTTTCTCCGCAGGAATCGGAGATACTGTGGAAGAACTGACAGAGCTGTCATTATCTTATCAGAGCGCTTACGAGGCCTTCTCCCGGCGTTTCGTTACAGGGAACGGATCCATCCTTGCAGCCGCCAATCTGCGGCTGACTCCTGCCCTGGAGCAGCTCTATCCTTATGAAATCAGCGATTCCCTGCTCAATGCCGTCAAATCCCTTTCCCCGGAGACCGCCTCCCGATATGTGCATGATTTCGTCGCCGCTATACGCACCTACCGCATTGAGCAGATTCTCTTTCATATTCTGCAGCTGGTCACTTCCCTCCAGCGCCTGGAGCTGATGAACTATATCGCGGCAGACGGTGAATGGGATTACAAGTCTCTGGAGCAGAGCACCCTGAATGCCATAGAAATCCGTCTGGCGGAAAGGTGCGCAGGCGACATCGAGCAGCTGTCCAAGACCAAGGAAGCCGACTCCGGCAAGAAAGAACTGATAGGCGAAATCATAGGCCTGGTAGAGGACAATCTCTACAATCCCGACTTATCGGTGGTATTCCTTGCAGACCATGTCCATCTGTCGGTGAATTATCTGCGGAATGTGTTCAAGGAAAATACCGGGGATTCCCTCTCCTCCTATATCACCCAGAAAAAGCTGGCTCTGATCTGCAATCTGCTGCTGAATACGGATATGTCTCTGTCGGAAATCAGCGATAAGCTGGGCTTTTCTACAAAGAACTATTTCTTCACCTTTGTGAAAAAGCATACCGGGATGACGCCCGGGGATTACCGCAAGAAAATGAAGAAAGACTGACCGGAAGACAGGTAAAAGGCAGCCGCCGGTATTGCGCTCCTGCAATATCCCGCGGCTGCTTTTCTGACTTTTTTGACATTACAACTGTTTCGCTATCCTTTCACAGACCCCACTGTCAGGCCCTGCACGAAATACTTCTGCAGGAATGGGTACAGCAATATGATAGGCCCTGTGGAGACCACGATGGTAGCCATGCGGTAGGCATAAGTGGGAAGGGACACGGAGTTCAGCCCCACCGCCTCCGCAGGCTGGCTGGCCGCATAGTTCACCTGGCGCAGAATCCTCTGGATCAGGTACTGCAGGGTGTAGTACTGGCCGTGGTTGGAGTCGATGTACAGCAGGCATTTGTACCACTCGTTCCAGTAGCTTAAGGCGTAGAACAGTCCGATGGTGGCAATGCCCGGCAGGGAAATGGGGAGGATGATCTTGAAAAGGATGATGATGTCATTGGCCCCGTCTATCTTGGCGGATTCTGCCAGGGAATCCGGAATTCCGTTAAAAAAGTTACGCATCAGCAGGATGTTCCATGCATTGCAGATGGCCGGGAATATCAGCACCCAGATGGTGTTCTGGAGCATCAGGGTCTTGGTCATCAGCAGGTAGTTGGCCACCAGGCCGCCGTTGAAGAGCATGGTAAAGTAAATGAACAGCGCCAGCGCGGAGCGGCTCTTGAAGTTCTTCACGCTCATGGCATAGGCCACGGCGCAGGTGAACAGCATGGACAGTAAGGTGCCGAACATGGTGATGAATATAGTCACCAGATATGCCTGGGGGATGTCAGAGCTCACTGTCACCAGCCTGTAGGCATCCAGCGAGAACTCTCCGGGCCACAGGGAATACCCGTACTGGTTCAGGGTCTGCTCCTGCGTCAGGGAGGAGGACACCACCAGAATGAAAGGAATCAGGCACGCGATGGAGAACAGGGTAATGAACAGATAGAAGAATCCGTTCAGGACTTTGTCCCCTGTGGTCATTTTTATCTTTGATTTTGCAGCATATGTTTCATCGGAAATTTGTTTTGCCATATTAGCCTCCTGAATAAAGTATTTTTTAGAATAAAGCGGAATCCGGATCCAGCTTCCTGGTGAGCGCGTTGGTGGCCATGACGATGACGAAGCCCATGACTGACTGGTAGAAGCTCACCGCCGCGGACTGGCCTATATTCGTGGATTCCACCAGCATGCGGTACACATAGGTGTCGATGACGTCCGTGGTGCGGTACAGCATGGAGTTGGTCCCCACCAGGTTGTAGATCATGCCGAAATCGCCGTTGAAAATCTTACCGATATTCATGATGAACAGCATGATGGCCGTGGTCTTCAAAAGCGGCAGGGTCAGGTAGCGGATACATTGGCCCCTGGTGGCGCCGTCCACTCTGGCGGCCTCGAACATTTCCTGATCCAGGCCCGCTATGGTGGCCAGGTATACGATGGAGCCGTAGCCCGCCCCCTGCCAGATCCGCAGGAACACCAGCAGCGCGGGCCATACGCCGGCGTCCTGATAGAAGTTGATTTTCTCCAGGCCTATGGAGGTCAGGAAATTGTTGATGAAGCCGTTCTGGGTCTTCAGCAGCGCCTCGCACAGCAGGGCGATTACGGTCCAGGAGATGAAGTGGGGCAGGATGACTACAGACTGGGTAATCTTTTTGAACATCTTGTTGCCCACCTCCGAAAGGGCGATGGCAATGAAGATGGAGACCACCATGGAAGTCACGATGAACAGGGCGTTCAGGAAAATCGTGTTGAACGTGACGCGGAAAAACGCATCCGAGCCGAAGAAAGCCTGAAAGTTCTTCAGCCCCACCCATTCGCTTCCCCACAGTCCCTGTGTGGGCTGGTACTTCTTGAAAGCGGTCAGCAGGTAGACCAGCGGGCTGTATGCGAAGATACAGAACCACAGAATGGCCGGCAGGCACAGCAGGCACAGATAAGGATTATGCTTGATGTCGTAAGCCAGTCCCGCCAGAAAGCCGCCTTTTTTCTTTTTTGATTGTTTCGTAGCAGATTTCATACTCTTTCCCTCTTTCTTTCATAAATGTTAAGGCCTATTTTAGAACATTTTTCCGCAGAATAAAATCCAATAAGTAAAGCACCTGCGGCAGAATCAAAATTCATATCGCCAGGTGCTCTCTGTTTTGACGGTTTAAAAGTTAATGGATTGGTATAAAATGTAACAATGACTATGATTCCGGCAGTATAATCCGATAACGTTCCCTCTCAACTGTGGGAATGCCAGCCGGGCTCCAGACCCAGCACATCCACGGGCCTCTTCTCCTCCCGGAAACCCTGTGCCAGATGGCTGACTGCCTCCTGGTCGCTGCCCCCATAGGAGCGGTACCATACGCCCTTTCCAGATTCCTTTCGCGATTTTTTCCAGTCCCATGTTTTTTCCTTTCCTTTTTCTGTCTATATTTCATTGATATCTTGCCGTATTACCGTACATTTTTCCACGATGACGCTTTCCCTTTCGTCCGGCCTTTTTTTGTGGAGAATCCAATCCTCCAACATCAGGTTCCTGACATTCCGGCAATCCAGGAATACCGCGCGGCTCCAGTCAGGATAGTAATTCTCCGAAAAGATTCCCTCTGCCTCTTTCTTCCTGTCCGGCACTTTGGGATATTCTGAGGGAATCTCGCTTTTCTTCACGCCGCCAATGGCGGTATAGAGTATATTTTTCAAAATCACATTCTCAATGGGATGATTCTCCTCCGCGTCTATCCGCATGCCGCCGAAGCGCGGGCTCCCCATACAATCGTCCGTAAAACGATAATGGGTATGCTCCATCTCCCGTTCATCCGTAATCGTCATATCGGATATCAGGATATTGCGCAGAGTGCCGATTGACGGTATTTCGGTAAGTTCCAGGGAACTTCCATAGTCCTCCGGCTCGAAGCGGTTGTTCAGGAGAATCCACACCGGCCTGGACACATTTTTCATGGTGATTCCCCGCGCCACGATATCGCAGATTCTGCCGCCCTCGCTGCATTCTATCTTGATACCCTCCCGCCAGACGTCCCGGAAAGTGCAGTTGGAAATCACTACATTGCTTATGCTGCCGATGGATTTCAATCCGATGCGGATGCCGGCGCACAGGGAAGTGAATTCGCAGTTCACAATATGCACATCTTCCACCGGGTACTCTTTTGAGGAAGACTGCAGGCACAGATTGTCGTCTGTTCCCCGGATGCGGCAGTCGGACACAAAGACATGGCTGCATCCGTCAAAATCCAGACCATCCCCATTGTATCTGCGCTCGTTTCGGATGTCAACACCGCGGATCCGGATATCCGTACTGTCCAAAAAAGCCGTGGTCCAGGCCGCCGCATTGTGGAGCCGGACATTCTCCACGAAAATGTGCCTGCACCTTAGCACGCGTAACAGCATGGGCCTGTAAATGCTTCCCTCGTTGGGAAAGGCCTCCGCATTGCCGTCAATCCGGCCATATCCCACGATGCCGATATTCTCCGCGTCCGCCGCGAACAGAAAACATCTGTCCAGCGCCTCCTCGTTCCGATAGCGGTTGTGATGAGTGTCCGTCCCATAGTCCGCGATATCTCCGCTTGCCAGCAGCGTAGCTGAAACCGACACTTCCAGCATCACATTGGACCTTAGATACAGGCCGCCCGACAAGAATACGCCGCCTGCCAAAAGCACTGTCCCGCCGCCTGCCCGGGCGCACTCGTCGATGGCGCGCTGGATGGCTGCCGTATCCCTGGCGGCACCGTCTCCTTTCGCCCCGTATCGCCTTACATCAAATATAACATCCTGTCCTTTTCCGCCTGAATATGATTTATCCATACAAGCGCCCTGCCTTTCCCCTGTGCTCTTCACAGCATCTCATCCAGGAAGTCGTAGCATTCCCCATACCACTGATGGCCGCCCTCGGGCGTTACATGCGCCAGCCGCTCTTCCTGACCGTACAGCCGGTAAGCCTCTCTGATTCTGTCCACCTGCTCCCCGGGCCCCGCGATTCCGCGGTATCCGTTCAGCGGATCCGCAAGGCCATTCCCCACGAACAGAGGTCTGGGGGCAATCAGGGAACAGATATCGCTGATGTCTCCAAGCCGCCAGAGCCTTGGCGCATAATTGCAGGGACACAGGTGCACATCCAGGATACTGTCATAATATCCGTGCACATAGCCGCTGACCACCGCTGCCTGCATCCTGTCATCCATGGCCGCCAGCCACATGGCGTACTGTCCGCCCCCGGAAAAGCCCATGCATCCAATCCGTTTTCCGTCTATTTCTTTTTGTTTCACCGCAAAGTCTGTCAGCCGCATCAAATCCCATATCTCCAGGGCCGTCAGGCTCAGGCCAAAAGCTTCTGCCGTCTGGGCCAAATCCTTGCAGGAGCATCCCAGAGAATCGTCGCCTGGCGAGTCCTCTCCATCTACGGTACCTGGCACAGTTTCCTTATCTGTGGTTTCCAAAGAAGACGGCGCGAACGCCTTTGCCTCCCCTGAAAGAGGCTCTGTCCTCTCCCCATACCCCGGCGGGTCAGGACACAGCGCCACATAGCCTCTTTTGACAAGAGCAAGGCCGTATGCCTCTTTGGGAGACCTGGACAGCTTCTCCCGGACAGCTCTGCCCGCAGGTACGCCTGCTACGGTGTCCTTATTGGCTCCGTGCGCCGGAATGGCTATCATTGCCCTGCATGGCTTCTGTGCGGATGCTCCCTCCGGCACCAGCATGTAGAAAGGCATGTATACCTGGGGCAGGGTCTCCATCCGGAATTTGTACCTGGTATAGCCCTCTTCCTCCACACATTCCAGCTGCTCCACCGGCCAGGGAAAGGAATCCATAGTCCCCATCCCATTCCCGCTTTCCGGCTGCTTTTCAGGCTTTATCCATCTGGCGCTAATTTCCTCCAGTATGTCAAGCCCCAGCGTTTCTTTCAGCGCCTGTTTAAACTCCTGTTTCCACTGCGTGATTTCCTCCGGAGTCTGCGCCTGAAACTTATACTGCTGTCCCATATCGGCATACAGATTCTGGAAGAATTTTTTATAAGAATACATCCCGGCCATTCCTGTCTCCTTTCTCCGCTGCTGTTCCTACTGCTGATGCACAGTTCCCGCTTCGCGGAATTTTTATCTGTATAAACGGCATTTAATTCCTGCCAGCCGTTAAACTCAGCAAGTCGTGCCGTTTATCTGGTTTGTGTGCAAGATTCAGTCACCGAGTATATAATTTGCGGATTACCACAACAGACTGCCTGTGCCTTTCACCTTATAGACGGCTTCTATAAAATAATAGTCCGCATAGCTCATGGTGAAATGATGCTCCGGGGAATGGTAGGCGCCGCTGCAGTTTAGCACAATGGCATCGCAGGTCTCGCCGAAGTCCGCCCGGCTGTCCGCTATGGCCCGGAGAATCTTAATTGCCGCGTCCTCATATTTTTCCCGTTCTCCCTCCGGCAGATTCTTCGCCAGTTCCAGCAGGCCTCCGGCAATCACGCAGGCTCCGCAGGAATCCTCATAGGCCAGCTGCGGCGGCTGGCAGAAGTCCACAGGGATGATACCGCTCTCCGGGATATGCGTCAGGCAGTAATCCGCCACACGTTTTGCCGTATCCAGATATTCCTGCTTTCCTGTGTGCAGGTAGCTGATTGTAAAACCGTACAGCGCCCATCCCTGGCCTCTCGTCCAGGCGGAGCCTTCGCAGCAGCCCTGGCCGCCGAGGCTTCGCAGCATCCTGCCTGTCTCCGGATCGAACTCCACGATATGGCATACGGAGCCGTCAGGCCGGATAAAATTCTTCTGCACGGTGTCCGCGTGCATCATGGCGATCTGGCGGAATCTGGGGTCTTTGCTCTCCTCGCTGGCCCAGTACAAGAGAGAGAGGTTGAACATGCAGTCGATGATGGCCCAGCCTCTGGTGTCCTCCTCCAGATCATTCCATGCCCGGATGAATTTCCCCACAGGGTTAAAGCGCCCCGCCAGCAGGTTGGCCGCGTGCATGGCGGTTCTTCTGGAGCCCGGATTCCCGGTGAGACGGTAGTCCGCCACCGCAGTGGGTACGAACATGAATCCTACGTCATGGTGCAGGCCGTAGAAATCCCGGAAACATTGTTCCATCTTCTGCTCCGAGACGCGGGCGATCTCAGCATACCTCTGTTCGCCCGTATCCTGGTACAAGAGCCACATAATGCCGCCCCAGAAGCCGTTGGTCCACCAGTTCAGGCCGTCATCGATGCGCCACTCCTTTGCGGGGTCTGACCTGTCGTCATAGTCGCCGTTCCCGTCGGTCCTGTAGGGGATCTTATTCTTGTTCTTTTCACTGACCCATTCCATTTTTCCGCGTATTTTTTCGATTATGGTATCCGCCCATTCTTCGTAACGCTGCATGATTTACCTCCTGCTCCTCTTTTAATTCCTCTCCTGCCCATCCGGTGCCATGACCTGACAGAGCAATTCCCGTCTATAGTGCAGCCGATAATTTCTCCGGGCGCCAGTTGGGCAGGAGCTGTTTTTGTTACGGTTCCGTCATGCGCTTTCGTGCATGGCATCCTTTCAGTTCAATACCTGACCGGCCTGCACTTCGAACCAGTCAAAATCCGCATATTTTCCGAAACCCGTCAAATCCTGACAGCAGATTCCCACCATGGCCCCGGTGAACCACCCCTCCGTGCAGGCTTCATCCGACAGAAAGCTGCCATTGATGCGCGGGCCTGTCTGCTGGATGGCCTCTCCGCGGAATCCGCAGAAGAACTGCACCCAAGTTCCTCGCAGCGAAAGCTTCAGTTCGATATCGCGGTTCTCTTCTATCGGGATATAGTCCGTCAGATACTCGTACCTTTTGTTCTCCGCCCTCAGCAGGGTGATGCATTTTCCCACATCCTCGTCACGGGAGATGTGCAGATACAGGTAATTGTCCGTATCATACATCAAAATCAGCCCTGCCATCTGCTTGAAGACTTCTGGCTCAAACGCAACACAGCACCCTGCATCCATATGGTATTCCGTCACTCTCCTGGCGATCAGGGTCTGTGAAAACCGAGAGGAAAGGCCGCTTCTCCCATACATCCTAAGCCATCCCGGGCGCTCCGTCAGGGAGATGTAATGTCCGTCCAGGGGAATCCGCAGGGACTGATAGTCCAGATGCAGAGTCGGCATATCAAAGTCATCTCTTGTAAAATCATGCTCCGCGAACTTTGCATCTTGAGCCGAATCCTGCATGGTACCCGTCCGCAGCGGAGCACTCTCCCGAACCATGTTTCCATGTCCTGATATCCCTGCTGTACTCCCGGGCAAGTCTATGCGATCCAGCGGTTCTGCCTCCTCACAGGGTACATTCCCACAACGCGGCGGCTCCACCGTCTCCCTGGGCACGTTGCCGCCATCCGCCAGCTCCAGCCACCCGTCCCGGGTCCAGTGCATCCTCTGGATGGCCGTCTCCCTGCCCAGCATGTAGCGCCTGGCCCCGGCGAAGCGCTCCGCATCCTCCGGATTCCGGTCTTCTGAGGCCCTGCCGCACAGATGCACCGCGTACCATTCCCCCTCCGGCGTCTCCACCAAATCGCAATGCCCGGCTTTCTGGAGCAGGATATCCTCGTGATGGCGGGAAGTCAATACTGAGTACGCCTCCCCCTCCTGTCTGTATGTGTCCTCCGGCCGGTACATCTCATAAGGCCCCCAGATATCCCTGGCTCTCTGTATAGTCTGTCCGTGAGCCTCCCCTGTGCCGGTATCCGCACTGAATAGATAATACCAGCCATTCCGCTTGAAAATATGAGGCCCCTCCAGAAAGATGCCGTCCGCCCGGTAGATATCTTTGACCGGCCCGGTCATTCGTCTGTTGGCCGCGTCAAACTCCTGCAGCACCAGCCGCCCCACATATTTCTTCGGCACTCTGTGGTCCGTTACCATGCTGACCATGTATTTGCGGCCGTCGTCATCGTGGAACAGCGAGGGGTCAAAGCCGAAGTTGTTCAGCGCCGCCGGCTCTGACCAGGGGCCGTGAATGTCCTGCGCCGTCACCAGATAGTTTTCCGTGTCGTACATGTTGCAGTAGAAAGCCTTTACCACCGTATAGACCAGATAGAAGATGCCTTTGTCGTAAGTCAGGCAGGGAGCCCATATCCCCTGAGAAGGCCCTACTCCCCGCAAATCCAGCTGGGAAGTTCGGGTGAGGGGATATTCTATCAGATTCCAGTGAATCAGATCTTTTGAATGATGGAGGCGCACTCCCGGCCACCATTCAAAGGTGGATGTGGCGATGTAATAGTCCTCTCCTACCCGGATAATCGAGGGATCCGGGTGGAAACCGCGCAGGATGGGATTGTGAATCATGGAGATTCCTCCTTCTGTAATTCTTCTTTTCTTACACTCTATCATATTGACATATTTTTTTCTATTTCATAAAATGTAATCAACTGACATTTTCTGTATTTTGAATCATCATCAGGGTGCTGTCCCTGGTGCTTTTGGCAGGAGACGGGACGTCGTCCAGGTATTGCCCGCGGCTGCGGGGAGATAAGGAGGCTGACATGATTACAGTGAATCTATGCGGCTATGACTCCATGCATAAAATGGCATTCAACCGTTCCTATCCTGGCGGTTATGAGGATTATGCTTTACTGTTCATCAAGACGGAGTGTTTTTTTGAAGTCAATGGAAAGATAAAGGATTTCCCGCCGAACACGGTAATGATTTACGGGGTGCATTCCCCTGTCCATTATGGTTGCAGGAATTCCCACTATAATGATGACTGGATTCACTTCGAGCTGCATGGGGAGGACGCGAATCTGCTCCATGAACTTGCAATTCCTGTCGGCCGCCCCTTTACGCTTCCCTTTCTGGGGACGCTGACGGATTATGTCAGGCTGATTGTACAGGAAAAACTGTCTGCCCATTCCCACAGCCGTCAGGTGACAGATTCCCTGATGCATGCACTGCTTTATTCCCTGGCCAGCCAGCTGCAAACGGTCCCTGACGGCAATATGAACCATAAATATTATTATCCCATGAATGAGCTGCGCATGGAGATTCTGAATGCCCCCTATCAAAAATGGGATACACCCCGGCTGGCCCAAAGGCTCCACCTAAGCATATCCCATTTTCAGCACTTATATAAACAATTTTTCGGAACCACCTGCATCCAGGACATCATACAGGCCCGGATAAAGCATGCCCAGCTCTATCTGTGCATTTCGGAGATGTCCATCTCCTCCCTTGCCTCTTTTTGCGGCTATGACAATGAGCTGCACTTCATGCGCCAGTTCAAGAAGCAGACCGGCATGACCCCCAGCCAGTACCGGGAGAGTCATCGCAGGCAGGGCGGGGAGCGGGTATCGCTCTACTGACTCTGCTATATCGCCATACGCAACAGCGCTTTGGGCTGCCCCCTCTAAACTACCACGCCTTTCTGCAGCATGATATTGGCATACAGGGCGCGCTCCCCCGTAGCGATGATGGCATACGCGCTCCTGGCCTCCCGATAGAAAGCAAAGCGCTCAATCTGTCCGATTGCGCCGGCTCCGCGGTCGTCTGCGCTTCCTACGATTTTCTCATAGGATTTCCAGATGGGCGTCTCCACCATGTCCCCGGGCATGACCTGCATCAGGTTCACGGGATGCTCCGCATAGGTATCCAGCGGGAACAGCTGCAGGATCGCCTCCAGCACTTCGCAGGCCCCATGGCCGTCCATGCGGATGACAATGGCATCCTTCCCCATGGATTCTGCCGGGAAATTGCCATCGGCGATGACCAGCCTGTCGCTGTGCCCCATCTCGCACAGCACTTTCAACAGTTCCGGGGATAAGATTTTGGGAATTCCTTTCAGCATACTATCTGTCTCCTTATTTGGGCAGTGACTTGAACAGCCCTCATCTTCTATATCCGCCCCTATGCCTCCTCATACATCCTCATGATGTAATGTTTCGCTCTCTGGTTGTTCTCCGGCCTTGTGTCCTCCAGCGTGGCATGGATGAAAGGTTTGTGCTCTTTCATGAATTTCAGGATAGGTCTGTAGTCCATCTCTCCCTGTCCGCATCCCATAGAGACTAATTTTCCGTCCCGCAGCACACAGTCCTTCAGATGGACCACCGCCACATCGGATCCCAGCAATTCCACGGCCTCTCCTATGACAGAATCCCTCTCCTCATAATTTGCCGCATCCAGCAGGTTCACAGGATCGAAGATGATCTGCAGATTCGGAGAAGCTATCTCGTCCAGCACTCTCCGCGCCCGCCCGGGCGTGCTCACGATATGGCGGTAGACCGGCTCGATGCCTATCACCACTCCCATCTTCTCGGCGTATGCCACGACAGGCTTTAAATTTTCTATAAAAGTCTGCAGCGCCTCCTCCGTATGGCACTCCGGCGTAAAAGTATAGGTCTCGTTAGGCGCGCCGGTCTCCGTTCCCACCACGCCGCAGCCCAGCCATGACGCAAATCGGATATGCGCCAGATAATGGCGGACCGTCTCTGCCAGCTGCTCCTTATTGGGATTCGCCAGATTTAAATAACATCCCAGCACGGCGATGTCCACCTGATTCCTGGCGAACACGTTCTTTATGTACATAGCGAGTCCCGGCGTCAGAGCCTCATCCGTGGTGGGAAACTCATCTATTGCCTTCGACAGGGCCAGATGGCCGCATGCGAAACCCAGCCTGTGCACATCTGCGATACGCTCCTCGAAAGGCAGCTTCGTCGTGTCATGTAATCTGATTCCTAACTGCATGATTCATTCCTCCGTTTTTTAGCGATATTTCCTGTGACAAGTTATTTCTCCTGTAAAAAGGATAATACGCTTTTACGGATAAATCAAGCAATTTTTCTTTCACCCATAACACTCAGTCCAAAGACTCGTATTTCTCTTCCCTGTTTATTTCTTTTGCTACTACCACGAACCGTCCGTCCTCCACATGATAGGCACAGGTGGACAGCGTCAGGAAGTGATCTCCCAGTTCAGCTGTCACTCCTGTATCATGCAATGACATTTCCTTTATATTGTCATAGAAGTAGTCAAACTCCATCTCATTGTCCGCCTTGAAGAAATTATAATACTTGAATACTAAATCCGTAGGATAATAAACCTGACTGTAAAAGACAGATATGACTTCATATTCTCTCTTATCCGTCCTTGTATAGATTTCCATATGCTTATGCTCTGCACAATAATTTTCATCCTCATATTGCATCAGGCCTCCGAACATGGTTCCCGCTTTCATATTATGTCCGTGAATGATGAGGTTCGTGGTTTGGTTTTCTCCAAAAGGCTGACTATCAACATCTAAAAGGAGACAGCCTGCTTTGTCCTCATTTCCATAAAAATCACGGTTCAGATAATAATTCTCATCCTCCGGAGTCTGCATGACAGGATAGTCAATGGCCGTCCCATCTACCACCAGCCAAAACGCCATGTCCCCGTTCTGCAGAAAAAGATCTGCATAAGGATTCTTCTCCAGAGGCGCAGGAGTCGGAGATGGCTGAACCTCTGGTTCTTCTGTGGGTTCCGCTATACTTTCAGGTTCCAGTTCTACCCTCAATTCCTCCATTTTAGTCTCTGACTCCATCTCCTGACCATAAAAGTTACGCAACAGACATATCATCACGATTGCTGCTGCCACCGCCACAACCAGGCCTGCAACCGCGATTATCTTCCACTTATCTGTACCTGCATTTTCCTTATTCTCTTCCATCTTGATTCCCTTTCTCGGTTTCTTTTCTCCGGCACTCATTCTCACATACCGCAATTACCAGAAAAATGAGCGGAGTAGATACCACTTGTCCAAAGCTGAAAAACTGATTCGCCACATAGGCGCCCACAGCCATCATACCAGCCATCATCCTCCGATTCTCTCTGCTGTTCTTCCAAAATCTGCGAAATGCCGAGAGGAAAAAGCCCAGATAAGCCATCAATCCAAGAATTCCCTCATTTACCAGCATGTTCAGCCACTCATTGTGCGCATTGGCATATACCGCCTCCATCCATTTCCCGGTTGTCTCTATGTCAATCATTTCGACCTCATAGAAATAGCGCGCAAAACAGTCCGGACCCACACCATATAGCTTTCGCACAAAATCAGTCCTGCAGAATCCATTCCATACAGCCGTCCAGAGTTTTCCCCGCATACTACCCCATTCAGCATCAAACCGCAAAAATCCGGAACTTCCAAAAAAATGCCAGACAGAATCTGATACCTGACATCCCGCAAGTACCAGCACACCGGCAAGCACCAGCACCACTCCCAGCACCAGCACACCCTTAAGCACCCTTCCATTCTCCAGCCAGTTTCTGCCCGTTCTCCTGTAAATCATCCGAAGCGCCACGATTCCCGCCCCCAGTATCCCCAGAGGAATCCCCCACACAGGCGTGATTACCTTTTCAATCGTCTCCTCCATGTCATAGGTGAGTATCAAGTGCAGCCGGGTCAGCCACATCAAGAAGCAAAGCAGCGGCACCAATACCGCAGTCTCCAAGAAACGCAAAAACGCTCTCATATCCTTCAGAGAGGCCAGCAGGAGGACGACATACATTGCCCCCATGGCTATATATCCGCTGGAACTCCCCTGCAGAAAGATTGCGCCTATTCCAACAAAGGCAGCAGCCCAGGCAGGAATCCGTTTCCATCCCTCCCCTGCCCAGAAGCAATACAGCAGAAGCGGAACTGTCACCGCCAGATAGCCGCAGTACCAATTGATATTCCCAACGGTAGAAAGAAGGTTCCTCCGGTTCCACTCCCACCAGTTCATCCCCTCAAATGTACCCAGGGGGTCGTATCCTATACGGTTCAGCACCCCAAGCAGGCACACCGCGGACATGCTGAGCCAGACAATGCCGGAAATCATTTTCTCCCTCTCGTACCATCTGCTCACCAGGAAATATCCCCCCACCAGGAAAAGCTGTGTCAGCAGCCCCATATACCAGCCGGAGAAGCCTATGAGCGCAGTGTCCTTGTAGGCGCTGAACAGATACGACAGCATGGAAAACACTGCGAAGCAGATTGCAAAAACATCTGTTCCGGAATACATGCCCCATATCTCGCTCCATTCCCCCGGTTTCTTCCTCAGGGAACACCTCCCGTGCCGCCGCCTGTAAATGCCGCGCACAGCGGCACCGGCCAACCACAACAGCAGAAAAATCAGCGATACACTCCGGAAAAAGAGGTATTTCGCATCGGCCAGCATATAGAAGCCGTCTTTCATATAAAGCGGCAGCGCCGCAAAAATCAACAACAGATATGCGGACGCAACCATCTTCTGAAAACCTGCATATTTCGTCTCCATTTATCCCATCCTCCAGGCTCTTCTACCGAAAAATGGAGGGGGAAAGATGACTTTCCTCCTCCATTCACAGCCTTGCCTATTTAAAAAGATTATGCTCTTTTCTTCTTATTCAGGGCAACTACTGTCATAGCAACCGCTGCAAGGCATACAGTAGCGGTAACAGGCACTGCTACAGGCAACTCATCACCAGTCTTGGGAACGGAATCCTTTGAAAGACTGCTCAGCGAACCCTTGGCAACAGGAGCTATTGCATAAGCAGAGAACCTGTCAGTCTCAAATGTAACTGTTGCAGGATCGCTGTCCAAATCGGGCAGAATCGTCACAACGCCATTATGGATGCGGATAACCGCCATATCGTATACATTTCCGTCATACGGGGTTGCTACGACAAATCTAACAGGAGCGCTCAGCTGAGTCACTTTGGCGTCTTCAACATTTCTTCCATAAATCTGCATCGTAAGATCGAATGCATAGAAATCGCTGGTACCTAACTGCAGCGCTGTATCGCTGATTATCCTGTAAGCCGCCTCACCAGCCATTCCGGCAAAAGTAGGAACTACATACTCGCCCGCATTCAGTCCGGCTGCTCTGAACAGGACATTCTCAGATGTCGTAACCGCTGCTGCAACTCCCATCGTATTCTTTACCACGACTGAACTCTCCACTGTGGCTCCGGTAGATGTAGTCACAACAGAAGCCGTCGCCTCTCCTTCTGAAGACGCTCCGGGCGTTGTCACAGTGGTGTTATTGCTGGTTGCAGATACTACCATGCTCGGCAGACCTGTGATGTCAGCAATGGCCGGAGAAACGAACATTGCAGCCGTTGCCATCGCCATTGTCAAGGCTAAAAGTACACGTTTTTTCATTTTTCTTTCCCTCCTGGAATAATAATAATAGATATAGGGAACATGCCCTACTATATATTTATTTTACCCCCCCGGAAAAAAGTCAAGCCTTTTGGAAAAATTTAGGAAGAAATATATTCTATTTCGTCTATTGCCGTAAATCTATGGTATTGCTCCAGGCCTTCTTTCCATCCGCGTCCGTCACCTCCGCCCGGATGAATGTCTCGAAAGACTGGACTTCACAGGAGCTCTCCGTCAGGTTGCTGCCGCGGACGCACCTGTCCCTGGCCCAGACCGCATTGGAGAAAAAGGAGATGCGGACAGCCGGGGTACATCTCACGGCGATGCGGTTCCCCTCCCGGAGAAGATGGATTTCCGGGCCCTGGGTGGCGTAGAACGCCTTTCTCCGAATCGCCTCCAGCAGTTCGGCATCCGAGGCCTCCGGACTGCAGGCCAGCATGATATAGGAGGACGTCTCATCCTCTCCGTTGTAATAATGGGTATCGTCATCGGCGATCAGGGGATACAGCCGCCCCCTGCAGGCCGATGCGTCCACGAAATCCCCGGAATAAGGGCGGGAGGATTCCCCCGCGTCTGATACCGTGTTGTAGATTTCCGTGGCCCCGATTCCCTCCAGCCCCTTCGTCTGCTCCACCGTGTTCAGCGACCACGCCGGGTGGGCCAGCACTGCCATGCCGCCGCAGCCATTGATTTCATCGATTATGGCCTGGGGCCCGGCTTCTCTGTGGATACGCGGTTCCCGGCTACAGCCCAGCGCCAGGATATGGAACACGCCCTCCGCGCCGTTGCCGCCTCCCGCATTGTACTCCGCCCCGGAGAGGATGCGCAGGCCGCCGATTGCCCCACTTTCCCTGTATTTCCAGTGATCCGTCACCGCGATGATGTCATAGCCTGCCTCCCGGTATATGGCCGAGGCCTCTTCCGGCGTCTTCCGGCCGTCGGATTCCGTGGTATGGAGATGAAGGTTCACCTTCAGTCTAATCTGCCCGAACATGTCTGTCATCATAATTTCGTCAACACCTTTCTGCGCCTTGCCGCTTTCCCTTTGGTCGCCGTTTTTAGTATACTCTCAGCTTGTAGGGATTTCAAGAATCATTTTCTTTTTTCCCGCAGTCCGCGGACTCTCGCGGAAACTGCAGGGGTTTTCGCATCCTTATTGCGGCAGCCCCCGCCTGAAAGAAGACCTCATCATTTTATAGTTCCGGACAGCCTGGCCCCTATCCCGCATGACATCCGGGAACTCCGGGGGTATAGCAACCTCGTTTTTTCCGGCATTCAAAAAATCCGCACTAACTTAGCGGCAGAGCTCTGGAAAATCTGAGCTATATCCCATACATCGTCAGATATGCCTTTGTATTTTCACACATCTCCTCAAACAGCTTCCTCGCGTCCGCCAGGCCGCAGGTCACCAGCGGGTCGTTCGCAAAGGCCCGGAAGATTCCCTCCACATCCCGTCTGGCGATTGCATCCGACAGCATCTCCTGCTCCCCGCAGATTCTGACCACCAGCGGATAGACGGACTGCGGAATCTCCCTGGCGAAGACCGGTGTCAGGCTGCCCGCCCGAAACACCGCATTGGTCTCCACCACCGCCCCCAGAGGAAGGTTGGGAATCTGGCCCTGGTTGGGGATGTTGACATTAGTGACCAGTTCGGTCAAACCCAGCAGGGCCCGAATCTGGTTCACGCCCTCCTCGCCGGTGCCTTTTATCTCCACCTCTTCCTCCCCGCTGACCAGCCGGGCGCTCCGTGCCAGGCGCATCTCCAGATCCTCCTTGCGCCATGACACAGGCGTCAGCCCAAAGTGCATCTCTTTTACCCGCTCCGGGCTCTCCAGATACCATTTCCCCTCGCAGAACTCCGCCAGATGCCTGTCCCCCGCCGCCGCGATCCATCCGAACCGCCGGAACAGATCCATCTTCACTTTCTCGTCGCAGGCAAAAGCATTGTTCATCCAGTTATTGTCCGCGGGGCTTTCCCCGCCCCGGCCGTCCGGGTGCTCATTACAGTATGTGCGGTAAACCGGGAACAGATCCACATCCCGGTATCTTGCTTCCGTGAGCCAGGTGAAATGGTTCACTCCCACAGGGTTGACCTTGATTTCATGGCGTTCCACCGCCGGGACGCCCAGTACCTCTTCCACCACCTCCGCCAGGAACCTTTGGGTTCCGTACACCTCGTGGCAGCAGCCGAAAGCCCTGATTTCCGGGAATACCCGGTAGAGGGCCTTCACGCAGAGGGTCATGGGGTTGGTATAGTTGATGACCCAGGCTTTCGGGCAGCGGTTTTTGATGCTTTCCGCGATGACCTCGTACATGGGGATGGTGCGCATGGCACGCAATATCCCTCCGGGGCCGCTGGTATCGCCCACGGACTGGTAGATGCCGTACTTCTCTGGCGCATGTACGTCCGACTCCATCTCGTCAAAGGTGCCTGGCAGGATGGACAGGATGACGAAATCAGCCCCCGCCAGGGCCTCCTCCAAAGTCTCCACCGCGGCGTAATACCATGTGGTCCTGGCTCCCAGGGCATGATTGAATTTGTTTCCGATGATTTCATTGTTCTTCGCCGCCTGCATGTCGATGTCATACAGATACACCGTACCGCTGATATCTTCATAAGTCATCAGGTCGCTCATCAGCCCCCAGGCCCACCCTCTGGAGCCGCCGCCCAAATAGGCGATTTTGATGTCTTCCACTTTGTTGCCATTGTACTTCATATTAACACCTGCCCCTTTCTGTGATTCTATAATCATGTCCTTTAACGAACTCATGGATTTCTTTATACACAACCTCCCTACAAAGTCACTCCCTGTTTAAAAATCGCCATATCGTGATAGCCCTCCTCCTCGCTGCGGACTTTTCTGCCGGAGGCCACCTCCACCACATAGCGAAACAGTCTGTCCGTCTCCCTGTCCATGCAGCCATCCTCCGCCAGGGCACCCGCGTTGAAGTCAATCCACTTTGACTTCTTCTCTGCCAGAGCGGAATTAGTGGAAATCTTTACCGTGGGCACAGGCGATGCGAAAGGCGTGCCCCGCCCTGTGGTGAACAGCACCATATGCGCTCCCGCGGCGGCCAGCGCCGTAGATGCCACCAAATCGTTTCCCGGCGCGCTGAGCAGATTCAGTCCCCTAATCTGCACTTTCTCGCCGTACTGCAGCACGCCCCGCACCAGGGCGCTTCCTGATTTCTGGGTACAGCCCAGGGACTTGTCCTCCAGCGTGGAAATCCCGCCTTTTTTATTCCCCGGCGAGGGATTCTCATAAATGGTCTGGCCATGGCTTTTGAAATAGTTCTTGAAATCATTGATCAAATCCACAGTCTGGCGGAACAGTTCCTCATTGGCGCAGCGGTTCATGAGGATGGTCTCCGCACCGAACATCTCCGGCACCTCGGTGAGGATAGTGGTTCCTCCCCGGGATACCAGCCTGTCGGAGAAGCGCCCTACCAGCGGATTCGCCGTGATGCCGGACAGACCGTCGCTGCCGCCGCATTTCAGGCCGATTACGAGTTCGCTCACGCTGACAGGCTCTCTCCGGAATGAGGATGCCTGCTCGATAAGGCTCCCTATGATTTCCAGACCCTCCGCCACTTCGTCCTCACATTCCTGAGATACCAGAAACCTGACTCTGTTTTCATCGTAATCACCCAGATAAGGCTTCAGTTCCTGAATATTGCTGTTCTCGCAGCCCAGTCCCAGCACCAGCACACCTCCGGCATTGGGGTGGCTGATCAGATCGGCAAGAATCTTCCGGGTATGCTCCTGGTCTTCCCCCATCTGGGAACAGCCGTAGGGGTGGGGGAAAGCGATGACTTCATCCACTGCTGTTCCTTTGGGCTGGTATGGCGTCCCTTTCGGCATTGCCAAAAGCCACTCATTGGCTTTCTTCGCGATTGCGGACGCCACATTGTTCACACAGCCTACCGTAGGGATAATCCAAATCTCGTTGCGGATGCCCACCTTGCCGTCAGGACGCCTGTATCCCATGAAAGACGACTCTAATGTATCTTCGCCCACCCCTTCAGAAATCCTTTCACTCTCTGTTCCTTTCGTGCTTTCTTTCACCTCGGCCTCTCCGAAGACAGGCTCGTAGGAGTATTCCGGCAAATCCCCCAATGCTGTCTTCAAATTGTGGGTATGAATCCAGTCACCCGCCCTGATATCCGCCATTGCATTCCCGATGCGATAGCCATACTTGATGACCTCTTCCCCTGTGAGAATATCGCAGACTGACATCTTATGTCCGGCGGGAATCTCCTCTCGCGCGATAACCGAAATCTTGCCGCCACCTTCCGGCAGATTGCCCTCTGCTTCCTCTCTGAGGCTGTCCTCCTGCCCCAAAGCACCTTTTCCTTTCAGGATTCCCTCATGCTCTAAAGCATTCCCGCCTGCCAAAATGTCCAGCCTTGTTCCGGCCGGAATATCCTGTAGTGCCACCACCACATTATCCTTCTCGTGTATCTTTATGAAATTCTGCATAATGCCGCCCTCATGCCATTCTCTCTGATATCATCCAGAAAATACTTGACCGTATCAGTCAATCCTTCTGTCCGGTTCAAATCCTGCCCCCAGAACTCCTCTTTCCCCAGAAATGCTTCCACGAACTCTCTGCTGCCCTTCCCGCAGTTATCCCGGAAAAATTCCAGCACCTCCATGTCATCCATGATGCGATACTCTTCCCCATTCCTATGGGCTAAAAGCGCTCCGCCGCGGATTTCCGGAAAACGCCTTTCTTCTGCAGAGAATCCATCCTCCTTAACACGTCCCTCTTCCATGGAAGGCGCGCCCTCCCTGGGATGTCTTTCTTCCATAAGACACATCTCCTCTGTGGGACGCTCCTCTCCCCCAAAGTCTCTCTCTTCCCTGGAAAACCCGCTTTCCAAACCGCCATAAAACGCCAGCAGCGCCGCCAGAGAAAAGGCCAGCCGTTGCGGAAGCCTGCCGAACTTCTCCACGTACCCCAAAAGGCTTGGCATGCATCTGGTCCGCCACTTGGACACGGAGTTCAGAGAAACAGAAAGCAGCGAATGCTTCACATAAGGATTGTCAAAACGCTGGATTACCGCTTTGGCGAACTCCTCCAGTTCTTCTTCCGGGAGCGTCAGCGCAGGAATCACCTCATCAAAAATCGTCCTCTCCATAAAATCCCGAATATCCCTGTCTTCCATGGATTCCTTTACCGTATCATAGCCGCACAGGAAAGAGGCCAGCACAAAAGAGGTATGGGCGCCATTGAGGATACGCACCTTTCTCTGCTTATAGGGCTTCTGGTCTTCCGTAAAAATCACAGGGAGCCCCGCCTCCGGCAGGGGAAATTCCCCGCTGATGTCCTCAGGACTCTCAATGACCCACAGCGCAAAGGGCTCCCCCACGACCATGATATGGTCCTCATACCCCAGCGCCTCCCACTGCTCCTGCTCCGTGTCCCCGGGATATCCCGTGACGATGCGATCCACCAACGTGGAAGTAAAGATGCATGCCTCCTCCACCCAAGTCCTGAACCCATCGCCCAGATTCCAGAGTTCTATGAACTGCAGGACGCATTTCTTCAGCACACCGCCATTGTCATCTATCAGCTCCGCTGGCAGCATTACCAGTCCCCTGCCCCTATCTCCCGCGAAAGTCTCATATCTATGGTACAGAAACTTCGTCAGCTTGCCCGGAAATGTCCTGGGAGGATTCTGTTCAAATTTATCTCCGGCATCAAACACAATGCCGGCCTCCGTGGTATTGGACACCACGAACCGCAGCGCATCCAGTTCGGCCAACTTCATGAATTTCTCATACTCGCCATAGGCGCTCACGGCATCCGCAATGCTGGTAACCTGCCTGTTACAGACCTTTGCCTCGCCGTCAACGATTCCCCGTAGCGACACGGTATACTGGCAGTCCTGCCTGTGGAACTTCTCCAGGTCTCCGGATTCTCTGGGCTTCACCAGCACGATATCCCCGTCAAATTTTCCCTGCTCGTTGGCAATGTCAATCATGTAGTCGACAAAGGCTCGGAGAAAATTGCCCTCCCCGAATTGCACCACTTTGACAGGCCTTTCTTTTTTTCCCGTCATTGCTTTCCCCAAAATCTCCATAGCTTTGCCTCCTGTCCGAATCCCCCTGGAATGCTTTTCTTCCATGGAATGCTTTTCTTCCATGGAATGCTTTTCTTCCATGGAATGCTTTTCTTCCATGGAATGACCTTTCTTCCATGGAATGCTTTTCTTCCATGGAATGACCTTTCTTCCATGGAATGCTTTTCTTCCATGTTCATCGCTATGTAAGCGCTTACATTTCCTATCATACATCCAAATATTTTTTACGTCAATAATCAAATCTATTTGTTAAAAAAATATCTTGCAAAAAAAGCTGCATTTGCTATAATTTTAATAGGACTTTTTTGAAACTACTTACACTCACGAGCGGTGGGATTTTCCGCCATATCCGCAGAATCTTCCTCTCGCGAGTCTGGTTGCATGGTAGTTTTTTGTGACCGCCAGTATGCATCGCGTCCGGCACGGGGCCATGCAATGGGGCAGGATTCTTCTCTGCCTTATACTGCATAATGCCAGAATTCACCATACCGCATTGGTTAAACGTATGTGGCCGGCGTTATGTGGTCAGGTTACTCGGAAATTTTAACTGTTAAGCAGTATAAATGCCGTTTATATAGATTCCTGTGCCGATGAGGAAGACCAATGACGATTTACGATATCTCCGAAAAGGCCGGCGTCTCCATCGCTACTGTCTCCCGCGTGCTCAACGGCAGCAGCAGCGTCAGCGAGAAGACCAGACAAAAGGTGCTGGATGTCATCGAGCAGTACGGGTACACTCCCAATGCTTTCGCAAGAGGCTTAGGGCTGAATACCATGAAGACCATCGGTATCATGTGCGCGGACAGTTCCGATCTGTACCTTGCCAAGGCAGTCTACTATATCGAGCAGAAGCTTAGGGCCAGCGGCTACGACAGCCTGCTGTGCTGTACAGGCTATGAGCTGGCCTCCAAAACGGCCTCCATGAATCTGCTGATTACGAAAAAGGTAGACGGCATCATTCTGGCGGGCTCCAATTTCGTCTACGAAAAGGATCAGGACAACAGGTACATCGCGGAAGCCGCCGCCCAGATTCCGGTGATGCTGCTGAATGCCTCCATGGACGCGCCCAATGTATACAGCGTCATGTCCGATGACTACACATCCATGTACGAGGCCACCCGGCAGATGCTCTCCGACGGCATTGAGGACATCCTGTACTTTTACAATTCCCAGTCCTACAGCGGTAAGAAAAAACTGGCCGGTTTCCGGGCTGCAATGGCGGAGGCACATCCCGGGCAGGAGCCTCTGACAGAGTTCTATCGCGGCTCCCATGAGGATATCCACGCCATGGTCAGACATCTGAATGCAGTACGGGACAAAGGCGCCCGGTTCCATGGCGTCATTGCCGCGGATGACACGCTGGCGCTTGCCGCCGTCAAATACGCCGCGGAGGCAGGGTATCGGATTCCGGAGGACTTTTCCGTCATAGGATACAACAATTCCATGCTCACCGAATGCTGCGAACCGGAACTGACCAGCATCGACAATAAGCTGGAGACCCTCTGTCAGCACCTGATCACCACTCTGCTGGGCATCCTGGAGGAAAGAGAGATGCCGAAGAAGACCGTCTTCTCCGGCGAAATCATAAGAAGAGGCACCACCCGCAAGTAACCCATGGAACGAAAAAACATCGATATAAAATCAAAATCATGAATGGAGGAAAAGAACATGAACGAATTTATGGACAAGGATTTCCTGTTGGAATCGGAGACAGCCAAAAAGCTGTTCCACGATTATGCGGAAAACACACCAATACTGGATTACCATTGCCATATCAATCCGAAAGAGATTGCGGAAGACCGCCGTTTCGATAATATCACGCAGGTATGGCTGGGCGGCGATCATTACAAATGGCGCCTGATGCGCTCTTTCGGCGTGGAGGAGAAATATATCACCGGGGACGCCTCCGATTATGAGAAATTCTGCAAATGGGCGGAATGCCTGGGCAAGGCCATCGGCAATCCCCTGTTCCACTGGAGCCATCTGGAGCTGCAGAGATACTTCGGCTATCACGGCGTGCTGAACAAGAAGACGGCAGGCGAAGTATGGAAGCTGTGCAATGAAAAGCTGGCTGAGCCCTCCATGAGCGCCCGCAATCTGATCAGGCAGAGCAATGTGACCCTGATCTGCACCACGGACGATCCTATCGATTCCCTGGAATGGCACAAGAAAATCGCGGGGGACGACACCTTTGACGTAAAGGTGCTTCCCGCCTGGAGGCCTGACAAGGCCATGAATATCGAGAAACCGGATTACCTGAACTATCTGGATCAGCTCTGCGAAGTCACCGGCATAAGCGAAATCAACAGTTTCGCCGCCCTGAAAGCCGCCCTGAAGCAGCGGATGGAGTATTTCGCTTCCATGGGCTGCAATGTCTCCGATCACGGCCTGGAATATGTCATGTACTATCCTGCCAGCGATGACGAAATCGAGGCCATTTTCCTGAAGAGACTGAACCGGATGATTCCCACCAGGGAAGAACAGCTGAAGTTCAAGACGGCTTTCATGGTATTCGTGGGCAGAGAATACCACAGACTTGACTGGGCGATGCAGCTCCACTTTGGCTGCAAGCGCGACAACAATACCAAAATGTACGGGCTGCTGGGCCCTGACACCGGCTACGACTGCATCAACAACGACGCTCCCTCCGCGCAGATGGCGGATTTCCTGAACGCTCTCTGCAAGACCGACGAGCTTCCCAGGACCATCCTGTACAGCCTGAACCCCAACGACAACCAGTCCATCGGCACCATCATCGGCTGTTTCCAGGACTCCAGCGCCGTGGCCAAGGTTCAGCAGGGCAGCGCGTGGTGGTTCAACGATCACAAGACAGGCATGCGGGAGCAGCTGATTTCCCTTGCGAACCTGGGCAACCTTTCCGGCTTCGTGGGAATGCTCACAGATTCCAGAAGCTTCCTGTCCTACACCAGGCATGAGTATTTCCGCAGAGTCCTCTGCAACCTCATCGGCTACTGGGTAGAAGGCGGCGGCTTCCCGGCTGATATGGATACTTTGTCCGAAATCGTCAAGGATATCTCTTATTACAATGCAAAGAGGTATTTTAAGTTTGATATTTAGGAATCGCAAACTGTACCAGCAGCCGTCTCTGACACAACAGGCTAATCCGCAGTAACCTTGATTGAATAGCAACTCCAAAACAGGGTGCAGGACCTTTGTCAAATCACCAAAGGTCTTGCACCCTGTATTAACATTCCTTCATCAGTCCCGCCGGGTAAGTTACCACTCTAATCCTCGTCCGCGAATATTTTCTCCAGGGCCTCTCCCATCCGCTCCACCAGCCCCACCACCAGCGCGTTGCCCATCATGAACCTGCGCTTGTTCAGCGGCATCTCCACCACTTTTCCCTCTGTCAGGCAGTACTTCGTGTGGTCTGTGGGAAATCCCTGAATCCGCTCTGTCTCCCCTGCTGTCAGAAGCCGGATTCTTCCCGTCCGCTTATCCTTTACGATATGAGTAGTCCTGCTGAAGCTCCCCTCGGAGGTCAGCATGGTCCGGGCGGGCTTGTCGTACTCGTCCACCATGGGAATCGCTCCCTCCGAAAAGACATAGGAATGCCCGTTAGCCGCTTTCCGCAGAAGCTTTTTGGCCCCTTTCTGATACTGCCAGGTATTCCTCTGTTCCTTAGAAAGGCTCTGCACGGACTCATCGCTGCGGGTAATCTCCGGGGAAGTGTAGTACAGCCTCTCCTCCGGTATAAAGTATGTCTCCTCCACATCCCCGGACTCCATGATATCCCCCAGTGTCATCCGTTTCCCCTGGTATTCCGGGACGGTCTTCGCCGTATAGATGACGCCGTCTTTCATCATGCCCGCGTTCTCGAAGCCGAATTGGAAAGATGCCGACAGCTCCCCAATGCTTACCGGCAGCTCCCTCATTTTGACCTGCCCCGGCTCCACGGAACCCACCGGAAATGTCCCGGCAAAGAAACCCTCTCTGGATATCACAGCCGCTGCGCTGTCCCTGCGTGCCTCCTCATCTGCCCTGGAACGCTCATAGCCCACGGCCCTCTCCTGTCTGCCACAATAAACCGTATCTTCTCTACAGGCAAAAAGGAAAGTCCTCCTGCGCCTCTGCGGAAGCCCATAGTCCGCCGCGTTGATGACACGCCATTCCACCGTATACCCCTCATCCCGGAAGCAGGCCAGCATGATGCCGAAATCCCTGCCCCGCTGACTGGCCGGGGATTTCAGGAGCCTGTCCACATTTTCCAGCAGCACAAAGGGAGGACGCTTGACTTCCAGGACCTCCCGGATCGACCACCACAGAATGCCTTTCTTTCCCTCCAGCCCCCTGGATGTAGCCAAAGACGAAGCCACGGAATAATCCTGACACGGAAAACCGCCAACTAATAGATTGAAATCCGGTATCAGGCTTTTGTCCACCTCTTCGATATCTACATTTGTAGTGTCATGACCGGCATTGTCCAGACATGTCCCAAAGTGATACACATAGCAGTCATGGGCATACTGGGTCTTCTTTTCCGCGGGCTCCCACTGGCTGAACCACACTGTCCGCCATTTCTCTCCTATGGAATGCCCCCCTTCCATTCTCATATCCTCCGGCGTCCGAATGCCGTTCAGGCCGCATCGGAATCCGCCCACTCCTGCAAACAGTTCACAGACCGTCCTCTCCATCGGAACATTTCCTTTCCTTTTTCTATCGCATCACGCTTTCAGGACCGTCACGCTTCTCCGTCTGCCTCCCCAAGCCGGATGTCGAAGATGACTTCCTCTATGGTCCGGACACACTCATCCGTCTTCTTGAGGATATCCTTTCCCCAGAAATGTATCACTGTCCATCCCATGAAGAGCAGGCGCTTGTCGATTTCACTGTCCCGCTCTATGTTGTCCTGAATCTTCCTGACCCAATACTCCCCATTATTTCCTTTTTCCACTTTGGGCTTCAGCACTTCCCAGTCCTTTCCGTGGAAAAACTCGCTGTCGCAGAAAATGGCAAGCTTGTATTTCGTCAGACAGATATCGGGACTGCCAGGCAGTGCTTTGTAATTCTTTCGATAATGATAGCCCTTTTCCCGCAGAGCCTTCCGCAGAGCCACCTCGATGGAAGTGTCCTTTCCGCGGATATGGCTCATGGTCTTGCTTCTCGTCTCAGTGACGTTCTTAAATGTGCGCATTACAGCAGCACTTCCCGATTGGTACCGTAGAATATGTCATCCCGTCCCGACATCATTTCCAGAAAACGCTCAAACTGCTCCCAGGCATTCCTGAAGTCAAATTCGTAACTATGTCCCCAGACATACAGAATCTGCTGTCTCTCCGGCTTCAGTTCCAGGAACTGCTTTCCCAGCTCGAACAATTTATCCGGCTCCATGATGTGGTATACTGTCGGACAGAATTGATACAAATCATCCTGTCTGTCGAAGTTGTAAGACGCTATTGTAGTACGTGCATATTGAATCCCCGTGCGCTGCTCCACCAGCCGGGCCACATGAGGCGTAAAGTTCACGCCGCCTCCCGGATATGCCATGCCGACTACCTCATATCCCGCTATCCGGCTTAAATTCTCCCGGTCCCGCTCCACCTGTCTCACGATTTCCTCGTCATCCTCCACTTCTGCCAGATTCGGATGGGTCAGGGTATGGGCCGCAATCTCATGCCCGGCATAGATATCCCGCACTTGTGCAGGGTCTACCTTTATATGATCGACATGCGCACCCTCCCTGATCAGATAGCCGTCTTTTCCCAGCAGCTCTGAATTCAGGTTGAAAGTTCCTTTCATTCCATATTTGTTCAAAAGCCCTATCAGCCGCTTGTCCTGGGTCACGCCATCGTCGTAGCTGAAGGTAAGCGCCTTTTTCCATTCCATCATATCGTCTCCTTTCCGCCCGCCCCGGCGGGTCTTTTTGCACTTCTCTGTCTCGTCAGTTCATACATCATCACAGATGCCGCACAACTCACATTAAAGGAGGAGGCATAGGAATCCTCCGCCATGGGAATCGTGCAAAGGACATCGCACATGTCCTTAAAATTCTGGTTCAGCCCCATGGTCTCATTTCCGATCATGAGCATCACAGGCGCGGTCAGATCCACGCCGTAGACCGGAACCTGCTTATGCGCCGTAGTCCCGATTATCTGAAAAGCGGGATATCTCTTTCTGACATCCGCCACGAAATTCCACAGCGCATTGTTGTCCGAAACTCTGACCACAGGCAGCTTGAAAAAAGAACCCATGGCCGACACCACCACATCCGGGTCATACAAATCCACGCCGTGTCCGGTCATAATCAGCAAATCCGCCCCAAGGGCATCGCAGGAACGAATCATCGTGCCCAGATTTCCCTTGTTGGAAGGCCTGTCAAAGAGAACGATGAAAGGATTCTCGGACAGATAGCTCTCTTTGAGCTTGTCCTCCCGCATCTCAATGACAGCCATCAGTTCAGAAGTATCCGTCTTGCCGCTGAGCTCCTCCATCAGTTCTGCCGTCAAACGATAGTTCACTTCTGTGCTCACCGTCTTCAGCAGATTGTCTGCCCAGTCGGAAAGCCTGCCTGTCCCGAACAAAAAGGACTTCACATGCCATCCCTGCCGCACCGCCTCATTGATGCTGCGGACCCCTTCCACAAAAAATTCCCCGGCCTTGTACCTTTTGTTGCGGTTGGTCTTCAGCACCTGAAAATGCTGATATATGTTATTCCGTGTATAAATATCCGTCGTTGCCATTCTTGTCCTCTTCGCCGCCTCCGGCCGGTTTCCGCCCGTCTCCTCTCCGTCCGGAAAAAGACGGGGAAGTCTGCGGCCTGTCATAAAAAGGGCTGTCACATTTTGGAAAGCAGATAGATACCGCTCCATGCAACAGCCCCTGAGTCATCTGAAATGCCCTCTTAACAGAATCACTGCAATTCCATTGGCGCATTAAGGAATTGTCTACAAATAACTGATGCGAGTTTCTAGCCGTTTTCCTTGGATTTTTGGGCTTTCTTCTAAAGAAGTTGCATCAGTTATTTTCCGACAGTTCCTAATAGGTTTTCGCCTCTTCCCGGCCATTCATTACGCGCAGAGCACCCTGTGCCAGCGCAAGCAGCTCGTCCTCACCGGGATATACGGTGAAAGGCGCGATCCATTCCGCCCGCTCTTTCAGTACGGCCACCACATCGGCGCCGTAAGCGATGCCGCCCGTGACGATAATCTGGTCGACCTTGCCGTTGAGCACGCAGGCCATGGAACCGATGTCCTTGGACACCTGCAGCAGGAAAGCTTCCTTGGCTTCCGCCGCTTTCTCGTCGCCCTCATTGGCGCGCTTCGTAACCTCCCGCATATCGTTGGTGCCCAGATATGCGTTAAATCCGCCTTTTCCTATCAATTTTCCGTATACTTCTTTCTCGGTATATTTGCCAGAGAAGCACATCTTTACCAGCGCTCCACATGGCACGCCGCCTGCCCGCTCAGGTGAGAAAGCGCCGTCTCCGTCAAAGGCGCTGAACACATCGATGACCTTTCCGTTCTCATGGGCGCCCACGGATACACCGCCGCCCATATGGACCACGATCAGGCGCAGGGACTCATAGTCCTTGCCGATTTCCGCCGCATAGCGCTTTGCCACTGCTTTCTGGTTCAAAGCGTGGAAGATGCTGCCTCTGGGCAGTTCCGGCACGCCGGAGTACCTGGCGATGGGCATCAGCTCGTCCACCACCACGGGATCTACGATATAGGCGGGTACGCCGATGGAATCCGCGATTTCCTTTGCCAGGATACCGCCTAAGTTGGAGGCGTGCTGTCCCTGTACGCCGACTTTCAGATCCGCCAGCAGTTCCTCGGTCACGGCATAGGTACCGCCGCAGATAGGCTTCAGCATACCGCCGCGGCCTACCACTACGTTCAGGCTCTTTAAATCGAAATTCTTGGATTCCAGCAGATCCGTGATAATCTTCTTGCGGAAATCCTTCTGGTCTACAATGGTGGCATACTGGCTGATTTCCTCAGTGGAATGCCGCAGCGTCTCTTCAAATAACAGATTCTCGTCCTCGAACACGCCGATTTTCGTGGAGGTGGAACCCGGATTAATGATCAAGCTTTTAATGGACATCTTCTCTTCCTCCTGATTTATAATTACGCTTTCTTCTGAAGTTCCTCGGACACCACTGCCGCCAGGGCGATGGAGTTCACCTTGGTCTCGAAAGTATCGGAGCGGCTGGTGAGAATCACGGGAACCTTGGTGCCCGTAAGGATGCAGCCGTTTCTCATATCCACCATATGTACGATGGCCTTGTACACCAGATTGCCCGCGTGGATGTCCGGGAAGAGAAGCACGTCCGCGTCTCCCTGAATCTTCCGATGGGTGGCTCCCTTGTGCTTCGCGGCTTCCGGATCGATTGCAAGGTCAAGGGACAGGGGGCCGTCGATGATGCAGCCGGCTATCCGGCCCTCCCCGCACATCCGGGTCAGTTCCGCCGCTTCCACGGTGGCGGGCATCTTCGGGTTCACCACTTCCACCGCTGCCAGAGGCGCTACCTTAGGGGTATCGATGCCGCAGGCGTTGCAGACGGGAATCGTATTCTCGATAATATGCACCTTGTCCTCCAGCGTAGGGTAGGTCATGAAAGCCACATCCGTCAAAAACAGCAGCCTGTCAATGCCGGGAACCTCGAACACCGCCACATGGGACAGGGGCTTTCCGGTGCGCAGGCCTACCTCCTTGTCCAGGACGCTCTTCAGGAAGTCCTTGGTGTCGATGACTCCTTTCATATACATATCGGCCCTGCCCTCATGGGCCAGCTTCACGGCCTTCAGAGAAGCCGCGATCATATCCGGCTCGTCGATGATTTCATAATCTGTCAGATCCATGCCGATCTCCGCGGCTATCCCGCGAATCTTACTCTCGTCGCCTACCAGGATCGCGTCCGCAATCCCCCTTGCCTTCGCCTCCTTCACGGCCTCCAGAACCGCGGAATCCTGTGCCACGGATACGGATAATGTCTTCTTGCCGCATTCCTTGACCCTTGCCATAATGTCATCAAAACCCTGCTTCATTTTCTTGTCTTCTTCCTTTCTGCCCTGACGGGGCATGTTCTTTTTGTCTGATTGTGTTCTGTAAGAACTGTCTGCTTCCGGACACAAAACAGTAACCGGATACCTGCTCCGGTTGGATGAAAAGCTCGGTTCATTGCTTCTGTTACTAAGAATCATAGCACACAGACCCGCAAAATGCAAGAGTGAAAGCCATTGACTATACCGCGGAAAAGCAGTAAACTGATGTATGGGATTCAAAGCCTAAATTTCACCATACGAAAAAAGGAGATGTAATTATGTACGAAATGAAACCAGAATACTTTACGGGAATCGAATCCATCGATCAGGAACACTCCAGATTGTTCGAGCTGGCCCAGGAGACCCAGGACCTGCTCACCGACCCCCTTGTCTACGACAAGACGGAAAAACTCAACAGCCTGATTTCCGAGCTCATCGATTACACCAAGACCCATTTCGCTCACGAGGAAGCTTTCATGAGAAGCATCCATTACGCCGAAATTGACAGCCATATGGTTCTGCACCGCAAATTCGAAGACAATCTGATGCAGTTTGACCCCGATTGCCTGGAGGATGTGGACAATCAGAACGAAATCGTCGAGAAGCTCCTGGGCTTCCTGATTACCTGGCTCATAGACCATATACAGAGAATGGACATGCAGTACATTAAATCGATAAAATAGGTGTGTCTTATCGATAAAGAAAGCGCCGGCACTGCTCAAAGAGCTGCCGGCGCTTCTCTGTTCATGATAGACTGCAGGAACTTTTTGGTCCTCTCTTCTCGGGGCGCCCCGAAGATTTCCTCCGGAGGCCCCTCCTCCACCACTGCGCCGTCATCCATGAATACCACATGATTCGCCACGTTCCTGGCAAACTGCATCTCATGGGTCACAATCAGCATAGTCCTGCCCTCAGAGGCCAGATTGCGCATCACGCCCAGCACCTCTCCCACCAGCTCAGGATCCAAAGCGGAAGTCGGCTCGTCAAAGAAGATGACCTCCGGCTCCGTGACGATGGCCCTGGCAATGGCCACCCTCTGCTGCTGGCCGCCGGAGAGCTGGTGGGGATAGGCATCCGCCCGGTCCGCCATGCCCACTTTCTGCAGGGCCCGAAGCCCTGCTTCCCTCGCCTCGCTCTTAGGCACCTTCCGGGCCACGACCAGCCCTTCCGTCACGTTCTGAAGAGCCGTCTTGTTCCGGAAAAGATTGTAATTCTGGAATACGAACGCCGTCTTCTTCCGCAGAGCGGCGATTTCCTTTCTGGTCATGGCATCCAGCCGGTAACGGACATCATCAAAAATCATCTCACCCGCCTCAGCCCGCTCCAGGAAATTGATGCAGCGCAGAAGCGTGGTCTTCCCGGAGCCGCTGGGGCCGATTACCGTGACTACATCGCCCCTGCCCACCTTAAGGTTCACTCCTCTTAAAACTTTCAGGTCATCGAAAGATTTTTCTATCCCTTTTACTTCCAGCATCGTCCTCACTCCAACATATCATTTCCATAGCCTTGATTCCGGTCTCAATAGTTCTTCATCCGCTTCTCGCAGTAAGTCTGCAGCTTTGTCAGAACAGTGCAGAACAACAGATAGATTACCGCGACCTCGCAGTAAAGGGCAAATGTCTCATAGGTGCGGGCCGCTATTCTCTGTGCCGACATGAACATCTCCATGACCGTGATGTTGGCCGCCAGAGACGTATCCTTCACCAGCCCGATCAGAGAATTGCTCAAAGGCGGAAAGGCTGTCCGCATAGCCTGGGGCAGCACGATTCTGGCCATAATCTGGACATAATTCATCCCTACGCAGTACCCTGCCTCAATCTGTCCGGAGGGAACCGCTTCAATGGCGGCGCGGATGGTCTCTGAAGCATAAGCCCCGGTATTAAAGGCAAATACGATTACCGCAGAGGGAAACGCATCCAGCACTATCCCTAAATCCGGCAGCCCGAAAAAGACCACAAAGAGCTGTACGATCAGCGGCGTCCCCCGAATCACCCACACATAAAACCTTGCAATCTGCTTCAGTCCCCGTATGTTCGCCACCTGCACCATAGCCGTGAGCAGAGCGATAATCAGTCCCAGGGAAAACGAAATCAACGTAAGGGGAATCGTAATCCGTAACCCGGGCAGCAACAGCTGCCAAAAAGAATCCTGCATCAGCTGCCAAACTCGTTCATCCATGGCCAGAACCTCCGCCTCTTATTCCTTTGTCACATCCATGCCGAAATATTTTTCTGACAGTTCTGTCAGTTCTCCTGACTCCCGCAGTTCCTCCAGAGCCGCGTCGATGGCCTTAAGCAGTTCCTCATTTCCCTTTTTCACGGGAACGCAGGAGGAAGAGGCCGAGTCTGTCCAGGCTACGATTTTCACATCCGCGTCGGGATGGCTCTTCAGATAATCGGCAAAAGCTGTCTCCACATTCAGCGTCGCATCAGCCCTGCCGCTCAGCAGCAGGTCCACGCACTGGCTCACCGCATCCACGCCCACCAGTTCCGCGCCATACTCTTCCGCCATGGTACCCCAGCTGCTGGTCAGGTTCTGGGCAGCTTTCTTTCCGTCCAGATCCTCGAAGCCGGTGATATCCTCATTGTCGGCTTTAACCATCAGCGCTCCGTGAATATACGTATAGGGCTGGGAAAAATCATACTTCAAAGCCCTCTCATCGGAGTATTCCACCTCGTTGATCACCGTATCGATCCGTCCGGAATCCATGGCGGCGAACAGGGAGTCCCACTCCGCTTCCATGAACTCGGCCTCCACCCCCAGCTTCTCCGCAATTTTCCTGGCCACTTCCACGTCAAACCCCACCAGGTCGCCGTTCTCATCGTGATAGCTGTTTGGGGAATAAGTGCCCTCCGTACCGATGATAATCTTCCCGGCCTCCAGGATCTTCGCCAGCTGGTCTCCGCCTTCTGCCGCCTCATCAGAACCCTCCCGGGCCTGGGAATCTTCTCCCGCGCCGTTGTCCGCTGCATCTGAACCGGCTTCTGACCCGCTTTCCTCTGTCTGCGCATCCGGAGAACTCTCCGCGCCGCTTTCCACAGACCCGCTCTCACCAGAGCCCGATGCATCTGCGCCGCCCTGTCCGCCGCATCCTGCCAGCGCCAGTGACGCCAGAATGGCCGGTGCAATCGTCGCTCCTATTTTCCATAATCCGTTCTTTCTCATCTTTCTTTCCTTTCCATGTGCCCCTCCCCTGAAAATCTCCTGATTTTCGCACATTTTCCATATTTTCGATAAGTTGGCTCCTCACCGACGCCTATTATAGCACATTTGTTTTTTCATGGCAAATATTTGTTCGGAATTGCATCTTAATCTCCTGTACATCTATTGCTTTTTATCCGAAACTAATATATAGTAAAGACAGGAAACAAATTCTTTCCATAAGCTGAACAAAAGGAGTCAGACAGTATGAATTCATTCGATATCATCGGGCCTGTGATGGTAGGTCCCTCCAGCTCCCACACAGCCGGAGCTGTCAAAATCGGAAACATCTCGCAAAAACTGTTGGGAACATCCGTCCGAAAAGCGGATATCTTCTTCCACGGCTCTTTTCTTGCCACCGGCAAAGGGCATGGCACGGACAGGGCGCTGGTTGCCGGGCTGCTGGGCTTTCCTGTGGACGATTCGCGGATTCCCGACAGCTTCCGCTATGCAGAGGAGGCCGATATGGATTTCCATCTGTCCGGCATCGACCTGGGCGATGTCCATCCCAACTCGGTGAAGCTGCTCCTAAGCGGCGATGAGGGGAAAAAAATTGAAATCGTAGCGGCCTCCGTGGGCGGCGGCGCTATCCGGGTCACGGAAATCGACGGTCTGCCCGCCAATTTCTCCGGCGACTACCCCACCCTGGTGGTGAACAACCTCGATCAGCCCGGGCATGTGACGGAAATCACCTCCATGCTCAGCCACAAATCCATCAATATCGCCACCATGCAGCTGTACCGCTCCTCCAAGGGCGGACATGCCGTCATCGTGCTGGAATGCGATCAGGAAGTTCCGGCGGACGCCATCCGCTGGCTGGCCCATCTGGAGGGCATCCTGAAAGTGACATATCTGGGACTTGCGAAAACTGCCAAAAACAGCTGAAACCGCCCGCACACTCTGAAGCAAAGTCCGGGCCCCGCCCCACGGTACCCCCGTCAGCGAAGAGCCCGACTCAAAAGGAAAAATCAGCAAACAGAATAGGAGCAAATATGTATCAATCATTCCAGGAAATCATCGAAATAGAAAAAAAGACCGGAAAGAGCTTCTGGGAAATCATCCGGGACAATGACTGTCAGGAAATGGAGATTACCCCGGAAGAAGCTTTCCTCCGGATGCGGAACATGTACGAAGCCATGCGGGAAGCGGACACTTCCTACGACCCCTCCCTGTCCTCAGCCAGCGGCCTGGTGGGCGGAGACGGCGCAAAATTGGAGGAAGCCCGGAAAAAGGGCAGTCTCCTGTGCGGTTCTTTCCTGGGCCTGGTCATGGAGAAAGCTGTTAAGATGGGCGAATCCAACGCCTGCATGAGGCGCATCGTGGCGGCTCCCACCGCCGGATCCTGCGGCGTCCTCCCGGCAGTCTTCCTCTCACTGGAGGAAGAGAAAGGCTACGCCGTGGAGGAAATGGCTAAAGCCCTCTATGTCAGCGCAGGCATCGGCGGCATCATCGCCCAGCGGGCGTCCGTATCCGGAGCGGCCGGAGGCTGTCAGGCGGAAATCGGCGCCGCCTCCGCCATGGCCGCAGGCAGCGTAGCTTATCTCTTAGGCGGCGGCGGAGAGGCAATCGCACATGCCGCTGCCCTTGCCATGAAGAATCTGCTGGGACTTGCCTGCGATCCTGTGGCAGGCCTGGTGGAGGTCCCCTGCGTGAAGCGCAATGTCATCGGAGCGGTCAATGCCCTCACCTCCGCAGATATGGCGGCATCAGGCATCCGCAGCAGGATTCCCCCTGACGAGGTATTCGATGCCATGCGCAATGTGGGCAGGATGCTGCCTGAGGACCTGCGGGAGACAGGAAAGGGCGGCCTTGCGGCCACCCCTACAGGCATCGCTTTCCGGGAAAACCTGAAGTCTTTCTAGGACGCGTTTTCCCCCGTATCTTCTGCCACCGCTTCTGTTGCGGGCAGGAATTTCTGGTACAGTTCCACCTGATCCGCGATGCAGGTCCAGGTGCTGGCAGAACCGGCTGTCACGCACAGATATTCCCTGCCATCATTGTCCAGCCCCAGGCTGGCGGCACAGCTGCCGGACTGGTCCACATATCCGGTCTTCGCACACAGCACCTCCCCATGGGTGTCCCTGTCCTCTATCCGCCGCAGGAACCAGTTGGAAATCAGCAGCCCTTCCGGGTGCTGCTCCGTCAGGGAGGTGGTGTATGTGTGCGCCGACATCACGTCCCTACAGAATGGATTGTCCACCGTGGCTTTCAATATGACAGCCATGTCATATGCGGTGGAATAGTGTTCCTCGTCGTAGACACCCACGCAGTTGGTAAAGTGCGAAGTCTCTCCCAGTCCCATCTGGACCAGTTTCTCATTCATCATATCCACGAACGCTTCGTGGGAGCCTGCCACATAGACAGCCAGCGCCAGCGCGGAATCAGCGCCCGAGGGCAGAATCGTGCCGTAGAACAGATCCCTGACCGTCACTACCTCATCCAGCTCGTAGCCCGTATTGCTGCAGTCATTGACATAGCTGTAGTCAGTGATGTCTATGGTGATGGGCGCGGTCTTCTCCAGGTCTTCCTCCGTCAAATGCTCTGCCGCCACCAGAACCGTCAGCATCTTGGTCATGGAAGCCGGATTCATCCGTACATAAGCGTCTTTCTGGGCAAGAATCGCCCCGCTCTGCGCGTCGATGAATATTCCGTATTCGCTTAAAATCGTTTCGGAAAATCCCTGTGTGTCTTCTGACAGATTGAATACCGCATTCGCAGTGGTTATCACTCCTCCCAAAGGCTCCGGCGCAGGATCGGGCATTGGACTCTCTATAGAGACAGGACTTTCTTCCCGGACTGGTTCCCGGGCCGAAAAGGTGTCTCTGGGCAGATAAGTCCCACCTGCCTGAGTGACTGGCCCTTTGATTACATGGCGGGCTTTCTGGACATCTTCTTCCGATTCCTCTTCCTGATTCACACGCAGCGTTTCCTGACCGCTGTCCTGATGTGACAATGCCGCAGCGCTAAAACCAATACCGATTCCTATCACAATGGCTGCCCCGACCATCACCGGGACGCTCCATTTGTACAATCGCTCACGCCTGCTCTTCTCACGCCTCATCTCTTCCAATCGCGCTTTCCGGCGCATCTGCCGTTCTGCTTCCATGGAAATTTCTTCATCCACAGGCCGCTCTTCTATAGCATATTCTCTTTCCGCGGCATATCCCTCTTCCGCGGAATACCCTTCTTCTGTTGCCATCTATGTCAAAATATCCTTTCTTTTTCCAGTTCTGAAGCGTCTCCTCGTCACACGGCAGCAATCCCGATTCCCGATTCCATAGTACATGTGTCCAAAAATGAAGCCGCGCATTATCTGAAACGCTTCCACTCCAGTTCCTCAATATGCCGTCAGGCGCCTTTATCCATCCAGCGGGCAAGCCGCTCCTCAAACTGTTCATAAAAATCTCGCTGCGACTCGTAAGCCTCCATATAAAAAATCTGCAGCATCAGGAGATTCAGACGCTTCGATTCTTCCAAATCATCCGCTTCTGAAAGCTTCCCCTCCAAATCACTTACAAGATAATGCCATTTACAGATGAAGTCATGGTTCCTTACCTGATCTGGCGTGTCAATCCATCTGCTCACTTTGACCTTGCTGCGCCCTTGGAATGCTTTTCTTCCATTTTCCCCACACTCTCCTGTCTGGAGAAAGTACCGGAAATCTCCGTCCTCATAAATCCGCCCCAGAGGGAACAGGCGGCATACGCCGGGCCGGTACGCGTGGATTCCGCAGCGTCCGTCCCCATCCAGACAGGCGCACCGCTCCTCTTCTCCCGCCATCCGTATGTTCGGCAGAATGACTCCGTCAGTCACGCTCAGTTCCACTTTTTCCTCCGCAAGCAGCTGTGTCAGATTCTTCCCCAGCCCCTGCTGCAGGCGGAACACGTCATAGGGATCCAGTATGACGGAATGGCCCATGCCCACACAACATTTATGGCAGCCTTTACAGCCATGGCAGTCCGCTTTAACCATGTCATTGTGCCGATACAGACGTCCGTCGGAAATCTCTTCGAGACTGACATTCCGCTTCACGCTTCTCCACCATACCTTTCTGCAGTTTCCTGATTCCTTTGCATTCTCCGAAAATCTATGCGCTCAGTCAAAACATGCCGCGCAATCCGTCTCACGGGTGAATGATTCGGTGGATATACCAGCAAATTTCATCGCCCGCGAGTATGTGATGCCACTAATTTGTGACAGATATGTCATAATATTTGAGTATGGGAAGCCGCTCTTGCTTCCTAGTAATATATGTCAAAAAGCCAGATTTGATACAAGCCATAAGCATTATATCAATTCCTCTGTTGTTATGCAAGCCTTCCTGAAAAGATTGTCGGACAAAAAACTCCCGCAAATCCGGAAATCATTTCCCCGGATCCGCGGGAGTCTATTTTATAGGTTGGAATCCACCATTTCGATTGTCTTCTGCCGGATAATCTTTCTGTCCGGACTTTCCTTAGTTCTTGTTCGCCATCTCCGCGCGGAGCTTCTCGGTGAGGGCGGGCACGATCTTGTTCAAATCGCCTACCAGACCATAGTCAGCCACATCGAAGATAGGAGCTGTGTCGTCCTTGTTGATGGCAATGATGATGTCGGACTCCTCCATGCCGGCCAGATGCTGGATGGCGCCGGAGATGCCGATGGCGAAGTACACATTGGGACGGACAGTCTTGCCGGTCTGACCTACCTGGAGATCCTTGGGCTTCCAGCCTGCGTCCACCACGGCACGGGAGCAGCTCACGGTGCCGCCGATCACCTCGGCCAGATCCTCCAGAATCTTGAAGTTCTCAGCGCTGCCCATTCCGCGGCCGCCGGATACCAGAATCTTGGCATCCATGATGTCTACGGTCTCGGACACGGCCTTCACCACCTCCAGGATCTCCACATAGTTCTGGTTAGGGGTAAATCCGGGATTGAACTCCTCTATATTAGCCTTTGCGCCGGCCTGTCTCTCCTTCTTCTGCATAACGCCGGGGCGCACGGTAGCCATCTGGGGGCGGAAGTCAGGGCAGGCGATGGTAGCGATGGTGTTGCCGCCGAATGCAGGACGGGTCATCAGCAGCTGATTGTGCTTCTGCTCCTTTCCAGGGATGGGATTCAGCGGGAAATCACCGATGTCAAGCTGTGTGCAGTCCGCGGTAAGTCCGGTGTGGATCCTCGCGGATACACGGGGACCCAGGTCACGTCCGATGGCGGTAGCGCCCACCAGGAAAATCTCGGGCTTATACTTCTCGATGACGGAAGCCAGCGCATGGGCATAGGGCTCGGTCCTGTACTCCTTCAGCTCGGGATCGTCCACTACGATCACCCTGTCAGCGCCGTACTCGGCCAGCTCGTCTGCCAGGCCCTTTACGCCGCTGCCCACCAGAACAGCAGTCACCTCGGTGCCCAGATCCGCGGCCAGGTCTTTGCCCTTGCCAATCAGTTCAAAAGCAATGCTGTTGACGATATTGTCCACCTGCTGCGCGAAGACATATACGCCCTTATATTCTTCTAAGTTCATTTACTTTTCCTCCTATTCCAGTTCCGCACCCACCTATCCAGTACCAGACAATGGCATAGGCTTTCCAGCCGCTAAGTGATGCGCCTGTAAACCCTATGGGCACTGTATGGGTGGGTGCTGTTATATTTTTTCGGATTAAATCACATGCTTCTCTTTCAGCTTACCAACAATATACTCAACAGACTCTGCGGGATCAAGCGCAACCTTCTCGCCGGCGCCCTTTCTCACCTTATCGGAAGCCTTTGCAATCTGGGTGGGAGATCCCTTCAGGCCTAAGTTGGAATCCTCCACATCCTTAAGATCCGCCCTGCCCCATACGGTGATTTCAGCCTTACAGGCATCGAAGATTCCGCCGGGAGTCATATATCTGGGCTCGTTCAGCTCTGCCAGGGCAGTGATCAGACAGGGCATCTTTGCCTTCAGCACATGGTATCTGTCGTCATACTGGCGCTCAACGATGACGCTGTCGCCTTCAATCTTCAGGTTCTGGGCATAGGAAATCACGGGGATGTTCAAATGCTCGGAAATCTGAGGGCCTACCTGAGCGGTATCGCCGTCGATTGCCTGGCGGCCTGTGATGATCAGGTCGTACTCCATATTGCGCAGCGCGCCAGCCAGGGTCTGGGAAGTCGCCCAGGTGTCAGCGCCGCCCAGCACTCTGTCAGTCACCAGAACGCCCTTGTCAGCGCCCATGGCCATAGCCTCCCGCAGCACATCCTCGGCCTTGGGAAGTCCCATGGTCAGCACGGTGACTTCCGCGCCGTACTGGTCCTTCAGCCGAAGAGCGGCTTCCAGACCGGCTTTGTCATCGGGATTCATAATCGTCATCATGGCAGCTCTGTCCAGCGTACCATCGGGATTGAACTTTACGCCGCCCTTGGTATCGGGAACCTGCTTGATACAAACAACAACTTTCATTGTATTTTCACTCCTTATTTTCTTTTTTTCGTCTTCCGGGTTGCTTACTTCAAAAGTGCGGCGCTGATGACCATCCTCTGGACTTCGCTGGTGCCCTCGTAGATCTCGGTGATCTTGGCATCGCGCATCATGCGCTCCACATCGTACTCTCTGGTGTAGCCGTAGCCGCCGTGAAGCTGTACAGCCTTGGTGGTGACTTCCATGGCAACCTCTGCGGCATACAGTTTCGCCTGCGCAGCCTCGAAGCCGTACTCTTTCTGGGTAGCCTTTGCCATGGCAGCCTTGTATACCAGAAGCTGTGCGGCCTGTACCTTGGTGGCCATGTCAGCCAGCTGGAACTGGGTGTTCTGCAGGGCAGCGATGGGCTTGCCGAACTGCTTTCTCTCCTTGGTGTAGGCGATGGTCCTCTCCAGAGCGCCCTCTGCTATTCCTAACGCCTGCGCAGCGATACCGATACGTCCGCCGTCCAGAGTATGCATGGCAATCTTGAAGCCCTGGCCCAGCTTGCCCAGCATGTTCTCCTTGGGTACGCGGCAGTCCGTGAAAATCAGCTCGTATGTAGAAGAACCGCGGATACCCATCTTCTTCTCCTTGGTGCCGAAAGTGAAGCCCGGGGTTCCCTTCTCCACGATGAAGGAGGTGATTTCCTTGATCTTTCTGCCTCTCTTCTCAATGGTTCCGGTCACGGCGAAAATGACATATACGTCAGCTTCCTTGCCGTTGGTGATGAAGATCTTGGAGCCGTTGATGATATAGTCGTCCCCGTCTGCCACAGCCTTGGTCTGCTGGCCCTGAGCGTCCGTGCCCGCGCCGGGCTCGGTGAGGCCGAATGCGCCCAGCTTTTCGCCCTTAGCAAGGGGAACCAGGTATTTCTGCTTCTGCTCTTCCGTACCGAAAGTCATAATGGGATCGCAGCACAGGGAAGTGTGCGCGGAAACGATGACGCCTGTGGTGCCGCAGACCTTGGAAAGCTCTTCCACGCACATAACGTAGGTCAGAGGATCGCAGCCCTGTCCGCCGTACTCCTTGGGAACAGGGATGCCCAGGAAACCGTTCTTCGCCATCTTGCGGGCGGTCTCCCTGGGAAATTCTTCGGTTTCATCCACCTCCTGAGCGAGGGGCTTTACTTCTTTTTCGGCAAACTCCCTGAACAGAGAGCGCGCCATTTCATGCTCTTTGCGCAACGTAAAATCCATGATTTACATTCCTCCATCTATTTTCTTAATTTCAGCAGTTCTTTGACGTCTTTCTGTTTTTCGGGCTCTGCACCGATTTCCTCGAATCTGTCATGCTGTCAGCCCTTCTGTTCCGAACAGCTTTTCCGTCTCTCCCTGCTGACTAATGCTTCCGTCTTCGCCAACCTGGGCAGCACACCGGCAGTACGCCGCATCCGGAAAAATCCCGTCCTCGCGCCTTCCCCGGACATGCGAATCATTCCTGTCTGGGGGAACCGATGTACGCACAACGGGCGAAACCGCCGCTCCCTGGATGAAGCGGCAATTCCGCCTGACATATGTCTTACTTCTTGCTGTAGTCGTAGAAGCCTACGCCGGTCTTCTTGCCCAGCTTGCCTGCGCGGACCATCTTGCGCAGAAGCGGATGAGGACGATACTTGGAATCGCCGGTCTCGTTCTGCAGCACTTCCATGATGGCCAGCACGATGTCCAGGCCTACCAGGTCGCCCAGAGCCAGAGGCCCCATGGGATGGGATGCGCCCAGCTTCATGGCGGTGTCGATGTCCTCCACGCTGGCGATGCCCTCCGCGTAGATGCCGATAGCCTCGTTGATCATAGGAATCAGGATCCTGTTCACCACGAATCCGGGAGCTTCCTTCACCTCTACGGGAGTCTTGCCGATCTCCACGGAGATGTTCTTGATCTTCTCTACCAGCTCGTCGGGGGTATTGGCGCCTGCGATGACCTCCACCAGCTTCATCCTGTCGGCAGGGTTGAAGAAATGCATGCCAATCATGGGACGATCCAGTCCGGCACCTATCTCGGTGATGGAGAGGGAAGAGGTGTTGGTGGCGAAGATGCACTCGGGCTTCACGATATCCTGAAGCTCCTTGAAGGTGGTCTTCTTGATCTGCATGTTCTCAGGGGCAACCTCGATGACCAGGTCGCAGTCCGTGCAGATGTCCTTTAAGCCTGTGACAATCTTGGCGGAGATGGCGTCAGCCTTCTCCTGGGTAATCTTCTCCTTGCCTACCAGGAAGTTCAGGTTCTTTAAAATCCTGGCCTTGCCGCCATCGGCGAACTCCTGCTTGATGTCGCAAAGGCATACCTCATAGCCGTCCGTCATGGCAAATGCCTGCGCGATTCCGGCACCCATGGTGCCCGCACCGATAATACCTACTTTCATGATAAGTCCTCCTTATTGTTTGTTCTTCTTTGTGCCTTCCACAAAAAAACTCACCCCGCCCACCACAATGGCGCATCCCGCTGCCCTTGTGACCATGTCCTTGCTGACCGTTCCCCGATAGAAGAGAAACAGGCCTGCCGCCATGAGAGCGATTCCTGCCAGTATACATATTATCTTTTTTATATTTTTCTTGTCCATTGGCCAGCTCTCCGTTTAGCAGTTCTTGAAAGGCTCTTTCACTTTCTCCTTGTTCTTGTCAAGGAAGAATGCCATGCCGTATTTCTGGTCTTCTGTCTCGAAGCAGGCGCCGAAAAGCTTCTCCTCCAGCACAATTGCCTCGTCCATGTCCATATCCAGCCCTTCGTTGATGGCTTTCTTGCAGTTGCGGACTGCGATGGGAGCGTTCTTCGCGATGCCCGCTGCCATCTTCTCCGCGGCGGGAAGCAGCTCCTCCTGAGGGTAGACCGCATTCACCAGACCGATGCGCAGCGCCTCGTCCGCCTTGATGTTGCGGGCGGTGTAAATCATCTGCTTGGCCATGCCTGCCCCTACCAGGCGGGCCAGTCTCTGGGTGCCGCCGAAGCCGGGGGTGATGCCCAGTCCCACTTCGGGCTGGCCGAACACCGCGTTGTCGGAGCAGATCCTGATGTCGCAGCTCATGGAAATCTCACAGCCGCCGCCCAAAGCGAAGCCGTTCACCGCGGCGATCACCGGGATGGGCAGGGTCTCCAGCTTGCGGAATACATCGTTGCCCTTCTTGCCGAAAGCCTCGCCCTCAGCCTTGGTGAGATTGCTCATCTCCCCGATGTCGGCTCCGGCCACGAAGGACTTCTGTCCCGCGCCGGTGACGATCAGGCAGCGCACTGTCTGCAGGTCGATGCCGTCAATAGTCTTGTCCAGCTCCTCCAGCACGGTGGAGTTCAGGGCGTTCAGGGCTTTCTCACGGTTGATGGTGAGGATGGCGTAGGCGCCCTTCTGCTCATACAATACAAATTCCATGTCATTTTCTCCTTTTATACATTATGCATGATTACACGCGGTTACACGCGTTCCTGCGCACACAAAGCACATACAACCGAAAATCAGCACATCCCGCTTCCGACCGGCTCCATTCCGTCAATTCCTGTGCGGAATCCAGCGCCCCGGCGCTTCAGCCTCAGGCTATGTATCTCCGGCCCCGCCGGAAAGGGGAACGCTATTCCCGCATTTGCCGCCCTCCACTGAAAGCCGCCAAAGGAAGAATGCCTCTGCGCAGGAGCCATTCTTCCCTCTTTCGGTCTATATGTCAGTCCTTAGTCCTCAATCTTCACAATGGTGGAGCAGCCCATGCCGCCGCCGATGCACAGGGTGGCCAGGCCGGTCTTCGCGCCCTTGGCCTGCATCTCATGGAGCAGGGTCACCAGGATACGGCATCCGGAAGCGCCCACGGGATGTCCCAGAGCGATAGCGCCGCCGTTGGGGTTCAGCTGCTTGTCTACATCTATCCCTAAATCCTTGCCCACTGCCACGGACTGAGCGGCAAATGCCTCGTTGGCCTCGATGATGTCGAAGTCCTCAATTTTCATGCCGGTCTTGGCCATGACTTTCTTCGTGGCGGCTACAGGGCCGATGCCCATGACCTCGGGACGCACGCCCGCCAGAGCGCCTGCCACGAAAGTAGCCATAGGCTTCACGCCCAGCTCCTTGGCCTTCTCCTCGCTCATCACCACGATGGCAGCGGCGCCGTCGTTGATGCCGGAAGCGTTGCCTGCGGTGACGAAGCCGTCCTTGTTGATAGGACGAAGCTTCTGCAGACCTTCGATAGTGGATCCGGCGCGAGGCCCTTCGTCTACCTTGAACTCGATGGTCTCTTTCTTTTTCTTGACCATGACGGGAACGATTTCGGCATCAAATGCGCCGGACTTCTGAGCTGCCTCGGCCTTCTGCTGGCTCTTCAGCGCGAACTCGTCCAACTCCTCACGGGTCAGATTCCATTCACGGCAGATATTGTCAGCCGTTGTGATCATATGGTAATCATTGAAGGCATCCCACAGGGCATCCTTGATCATGGTGTCCACCAAAGTACCGTTGTTCATCCTGTATCCGTAACGGGCCTGGGGAACCGCGTAGGGAGCCATGGACATGTTCTCCATGCCGCCCGCCACGACCACATCGGCATCTCCTGCCATGATCATCTGGGCCGCCTGGTTCACGCAGTTCAGACCGGAGCCGCATACCACGTTCATGGTGACAGCCGGTACTTCGATGGGCAGTCCCGCCTTGATGGATGCCTGACGAGCCACGTTCTGTCCCTGGGCCGCCTGGATGACACATCCCATGTACACCTGATCTACGGCCTCGGGCTTCACGCCTGCCCTGTTCAGGGCTTCCTTGATTACAATCGCTCCCAGCTCTGCGGCGGGGGTGGTGCTCAGGGTGCCGCCCATGGTGCCGATAGCGGTACGGCAGGCACCGGCTAATACTACTTTCTTTGCCATTTGTTTTCCCTCCAACTAGTGTTTTGAATATGATTGTTATTTTTTTATCATAGCCACTGTTCTCAGTTTATCATAGACAGCGCCTATTTGCAATGTCTTTTCCTTAAATTTTGATAAAACCATTTTGATAAAACAGCGGCCGGTAAAACCTCCTATTGCCCCAACTGGTAAAAATATTTCGTATCTCCCCTGGTCACAACGAACAATTCCCCAAGCGCGCTGACGGAGTCCGCTTCCCCCAAATCCTGCACCTTCTCAAACGTCTCGTCAATCAGGTAGGCAGTCCCCCCTTCCCTGACAAGCGCGTACCCGTTACAGAACCCGGAGGCATCCTCGAACATGGCCGCTTCCTGCCCGTCGTGGTCTATGTAGCCCCAGGCTTCCCCGTCCTGCACGAGCCAGTAATTCTCATCGCTCATGTAGATTCTGTCATACACGGCTTTTACGATGCGGTTGTCCGCCGTTTCAAAGGTCATGCCCGGATACAGGGCAAAATCCACCAATACATCCCGTTCCCCTACAATCCACACCATGTTGGAGCCGTAGTTATAGAAATAGGCTCCATCGTGATAGAAGCTGCGGAAGCCGTTCTCCTCGTCCCAATAGTCCTCCGAGTACACGAATCCCTTTTCCGCGTCCGGCTCCGCGTGATAAAAATCGCATTCTCCCAAAATTTCATAGGTATCCGTGCACATAGTTATCCAACCGGCATCATATTCAAAGGTCCCCGCGACATAGTAGCCGTGATTCACCGTACTCAAGGGCAATCTTGTATAATAGCTGTCCGTGCCTGCGATGTTGGCAAAGCCGTCCTCTCCGCCAGCCGCCTCTTCCACAGCTCTTCGGTATTCTTCCTCAGCCCTCTCCAAATACCTGGTGTACAGGGGATCCTCATGCCATTCGATATTGCCTGCAGCATCCACCTCCCCTATCTGGTATGACCCAGTACCATAGCTGTACCCCACTCCCTCTCCCTGTCCTACAAGGACATCATCATACTCGGCGCGATAGACCTGAGATACTCCGTCATAGAAACCATTTATGAAAGCCCACGGATGCGCAGGCAATGCCTGCACCAGCGTCCCGTCCGTCCTATGATATGCAATCTCTCTCTGCCCTTCTCCCAGCGGGTCTCTCTCCGTAAGGACGATATACATCCCGCCGGAAGCCCGCACCTGCTGGTCTCCCTGGTACAGGACATTCCCCTGAGGGTCGAACAGGGTGTAGGATTTGTGCTCCATTTCATATGTGACTGTCTCTCCCAGGACTTCATTTTCCACTTCTTCCACAGTCCTGTCAACCATCACGAAATTCCCGCTGTCGTCCGGCGCCTGAAAGTCTGCGTGCTCAAAAGGCACAATCACCTCATTCTGGTAATTGACGGCCCCCCATAAGCCGTCTTTCTTGACAGGCATCACGCCGCCCTTTGCAATGCCGTAGCTTTCATATTCCGATAAGGCAAGAATCTCCTCCAACGTTTCGCCTGCCTCCTCTCCCGGCGCCTCCGCGGTCTCCTGCGGCTCTTCTGACCTCTCCTCTCCGGTCTCCTGCGGCTCCTCGGCCAGCTCCGTCCCCAGAGCCTCCAAATCCACTTCCTCCAGCACGAAATCCGGTATGTCAGACCTGCGGAGCCTGCTTTTCACGATTTCACAGGCAGCGCCCTCCTCTCCTTCCGAATAGATATATATATCCGCCCTCTCGCCTGCGGACACCTCGGCCTCCGCGCTCTGGCCGGACACAGGATCCGTCACTTCACAGTGGACTTTCCCCTCCAGAACGCAGACCTGCATATGGCCCTCCTCCAACACGCTGACCCACCCGCAGGTCCCGCGTATGCCCACTGTCATGGTGGATGTGCGGATATCCAGCGTCTCGTCCTCCTCAAGGGGTTCCGTGATGTTGAAAAAAAGATGCCCGGAATTCACGAAGATTTCCAGGTTCCGGTTCTCCTTCCGAAGCTCGATGGCGCTTTCCTCATCCATTTTCACCAGCTTCACATCGTCCAGGCTGATCCAGGCGTGGCTTTTTGCCTCAGTCCCCACCTGATAGCCGCTGTACAGGCTCCTGTCCTCTGACACGGGGACGCTCTCGCCGCCCCCGTCCGCAATGCTCACGGATCCCACCGCCTTTGCCAGGGACATCGCCGCTGCCGTGGCCGAAGACCCGCAGGACGCAAGGAACAGCGCTGCCGCCGTCAGCAGCGCCACTATCTGTCTGTTTCTTGCCATTCTTTTCATCTGTACTTTACCTCTCCCTCTAATTTCCGGAACTTTTTCCGCGTCTATTATACCAGGACGCTTACGCGGCGGCAAGTTAAAAAAACTTTTCCGCTAATTTCGAAAAAAAGAGAAAAAAGCTGCCCCTCCCGGATAATGCTGCCCCTGTCAATGGTTCCCGGAAGCGGCCGGCAAATCCTGCAATACATAGTTATCCGCATCAAAATCAGGTTCTTTCTCTTTAATTGCCATCATCAGCGCGCCTACATCCGGCTCCTGCCGGGGCAGCACCAGTTTTCCTCCTCCGGCTTCCACCAATCTGCCAAAAGGCTTTAAAATGCAGTCCCCGCTCTTAAATAAACCACCGGAATAAGATACCGAAAAATCAGAATCTGTAAGCCCAAGCTTCTTCGCCACAGACTCCACGCTCATCCACAGTTCCCTCGCACCTTCTTCGTAAATGCTCCGTGCCACCGGATCACCGGACTCATAAACCTCTTTCAACAAGCGCTGAAGCTCGGCAAATTTTCCGGCTTGAACGATTTTTCTGTTCAGCGGCGTCACAAAGTGTACATCATCTCCTTTGATTCCAAAATATTTCCGAAACATCTCATAGAGCCTTGTCCGTTCCATGCGCCCATCTGCCTGTCTGGTATATGCTTCCACCAGTTTCCGTCCATGCCATGTACAGGATCCCTCATCATATCCGGCGCCCCAGCCGCTGCTCCGGGCTGTTTTTCCTTCTTTATTTACACCAAAAGCAATCGCGCCTGTTCCGGAAATGATATTGATGCCCGGACGGAACAGTAAAGACCCCGCCCAGCCCACATAAGTATCGCACTGGCACACCACCCGGTCAGGAGAAAGGACTTCCCTGCAGGCTTCCCAGGTTTCCTCTTCCGTTCCTTCCCCCTCTCCGTAGCAGCTGATGCCAAGTCCCATGCAGGCGATTCTCTCCTTGCCGATACCGGCCTGACCACAGACTGCCCGCAGCCCTTCCTCCAACGTCTCTTTCAGACCTTCCTTTCGGGCATCCATGATAATACATCCACCTGAACGATATCGTGCATATATTTTCCCGTTTTTATCCCCCAATAAAAAAGCCGACTTCGTTCCGCCGCAATCCACCCCCAAATAATACATACGCTTTTCCTCCCAGTCTTCCTGTTTTACCAGAGATTGCGGTACAGCTGCTCCACATCTGCCTGCGTGATTTCTCTCTGTGTGTTCTGAGGGCTGCCGCTTTCCATGGCATCGTGAGCCATCTTTTCAATCGCTCCGAAAAATTGCCCTTTGTTGATTCCGTATGCTTCTAATGTAGGTGTCTCCAACTCGTCTACAAGTTTCATGGCTGCGCCCAGGAATTTCCCGCCTGCCTCCTGATCAGAATCAGCGTTTTCAGCCACACCGACAGCGCGTCCCAGCTCCGCGAATCTTCCATAAGCTCCCTCCAGTGCAAAGCCAAGGCACTCTTTCATCAGCATCGCGTTGGAAAGCCCATGGGCCACATGGAACAAAGCCCCAATCGGCCGACTCATGCCGTGAATCAGAGTAACACTTGCATTATTGAACGCAATACCTGCTTCAAGAGCTGCTATCGACATCTGCACTCTGGCTTCCTCATTCTGCCCGTCATGGAATGCGATTGGCAGATATCTGAATATTCTCTTCACCGCCGACAGGGCAAAGGTATCTGACATCGCCTGGGCTTTTCTGGACGTGTAGGCCTCCACCGCATGGCAAAGGGCATCCAGACCTGTAGCTGCCGTTATCTTAGGCGGCGCAGTCATGGTGAACTGCGGATCGATAATTGCCAGTTGGGGCATCAACACCTTGCCCTTCAACAGCATTTTGATATCTTTTTTGGTATCTGTGATAATCGTGAACTGAGTCGCTTCCGATCCCGTGCCAGCCGTAGTAGGAATCGCAACAATAGGAGGCATCTCCACATTGATTTCTTTTCCCATGTAATCGGATATACTCCCGCCGCGGGCAACCAGCGAAGCAATCGCTTTCATGGAGTCGATGGGGCTTCCTCCGCCCAGCGCAATCAGAAAATCACAGTTTTCGGCCTTGTACCGGGCAAGCCCTGCATCGACCATCTGATCGGTGGGCTCTCCCGTGATTTCAGAATAAATGGAGTACGCAATTCCCCGATTCTTCAGGGCTGTCTCCACTTTCTCACAATTTCCAAGCTCAATCATGACTTTATCCGTAACAATCAACGCTTTCTTCCCAAAATGGGACAGTGTATTCTCTGCCATATCCAAAGCTCCGGCACCGTTTATAATCTGGCCCGGTACGATAAATTCTCTTGCCATTTTCTCTCCTTATCAAATTATAAAAAATCCTGACATAGTTTTAAAATTCTGCATCATGCATCCAGACATACTTCTCATCCTCACAGCGGTCTGTCTGCAGCCACGGGTTCCCATCCAGATGACGAATCATCCAGCAGGTATACATCCGGAATCCCGGCGCGACTGCCTGGGGATGGAGCTGTCCTCCGGGAATTGCCGAAAAGCTGTTATTGACGCTTTTGAATACCTGATCTCCCACAAAGCTTGCGCCGAAACCTTCCGGCCTGTCAAACTTGAACAGGTAAGTCTCCGGCTGGGGATGTCTGTGCGGCAGATACCCTGACCAGTTTCCTCTGTCATTCAGCACCTCCCCAAGCACCATATTCGATTCCGGGCAAATCTCATGGTCAAAAATAGTGTTCACCCTGCGTTTTGCCACATTTCCGAATTTCCCTACGCCGGAATACCCCCATGGCGCATCCTCCGGCGCGTAGAGCCGACTTTCGAAAGGACGCTCATTTTTCGTGCACTGAAGCAAAATCTCCGTTTCCTCCTCAGCAGTCACCTTTATCTTTTTTGCGCTGCTGACATGCAGACACCATGGACCTTCGGTAAATACGTCTTTTCTGGAAACCGTGCTTTGGTTTCCCTCCCATTCGCAGGTGATTTTTCCCGAAAGGAGAAGGACTGCAATCTCCTCTCCTTCCCGGCAGAACTCTCTGGATTCATTCTGCTTCATCTGATAGACACGGATGTCCATCATCATCTCTTTGTAATCATTATCATAGGTTGTAAGAACCATTTCCCCTGTCTCGTCAAATACAGGATATCCAAAAACTTTGCTCATGCTTTTCTCCTATTCCGGTTCAGCCTCTTCCTTTAATATGCTCTGGACTCGCTTCTTCCTTTCAGAACCCCTTCACAGGCTTCCCTTACCGACGCTTTTTTAGAAGTCGTCGCAATGCCCACATTCCACCACGATTCATAGCCGTCCGTCATTGTCTTCGGAAGCACTTTCAAGTCGAACAGACACGCCACGGTCCGGGTCTTCGCGTCTTCCAGTGCCGCAACCAGTTCTTCGATGGTTCTGCAGGTATAAGATTTCAGTCCGTAACCCTCCGCCACCTTCGCATAGTTTACCGGAATCAAATTGCCAGTGGGCTTCTTGCCGTCCGTATAGCGAAACTCTGTGGCAAGGCTTCCGATGCCATGGTTCATCTCCAGATTGTTGATACATCCAAAACCACAGTTATCAAATACCAGAATATTTACTTTCTGTTTCTCCTGCATGATAGTCATGATCTCGCTGTGGAGCATCTGGAAACTGGCATCGCCTACCACGCAATATACTTCCGTATCCGGCTCGGCAAACTTGACGCCCAGAGTGGCCGCCACTTCATATCCCATACAGGAATATCCGTACTCCGCATGATAGCCGCCCCTCTTGTCCGTAGTCCACATCCTCTGCATACAGCTGGGAAGGGAACCACCCGCGGTAATAATCACAGCATCCCGATCAATCGTTCTGCGGATTGCTGCGAGGGCTGCAGTCTGGGTAATCTTTCCCTCAGTCAGCCTTACGAACTCGGGGATGGTCCGGGGATCCCTCGCCTTAATCACAGGCTCGAAATCATCCCCTGTATAGGCAATACCGGATAAGCGCTCCATCTCCTCATCCCAGGCTTTCTTCGCCTCTTCGATTTCCGTAGTGTAGGCAGACCGATATCCTCTTTCGCGGAGCTTGTCTGCCAGAGCCTTTACCGTTGCCTTTGCATCGCCAACTGCCTTTACCGCATCCATTTTATAGGCATGGAATCTGCAATTATTGATGGAGACAAACTTCACATTCTTATTTTGGAAAAGATGCTTAGAACTCGTGGTGAAATCGGACATACGGGAACCAATGGAAATGACCACATCCGCATCCTTTCCAATGACATTGGATGCATAAGTTCCTGTCACGCCGATACCGCCAAGGCAATACGGATGACTGGATACACATGCGCTCTTCCCTGCCTGCGTCTCGCCAAAAGGAATGCCGAATTCTTCACAGAACTTCTCCACCTCTTCCCCGGCATCGGAATAACGAACACCGCCGCCTACGATGACCAGAGGTTTCTTTGCCCCCGCAATTACCTGCGCCGCATCCTCCAGCTCTTCTTCCACCGCAACCGGTCTGGTAATCCGGTGCACCCTCTTGGCAAAGAAGTATTCCGGATAGTCAAAGGATTCTCCTTCCACGTCCTGCGGAAGCGCGATGCAGCATGCCCCGGTCTCTGCAGGATCCGTAAGAACTCTCATCGCATTGATCAGCGCTGTCATCACCATCTCCGGCCTCGCGATGCGATCCCAGTACTTACAGACAGGTCTGAAAGCATCATTGGTGGACACTGCCAGAGAATAGCTCTGCTCCAGCTGCTGCAGCACCGGATCCGGCTGTCTGGAAGCAAAGGTATCCGCCGGGAATACCAAAAGGGGGATATTATTCACGGTAGCGGTTGCACATGCCGTCACCATATTGGCTGCACCAGGTCCCACCGAAGAAGAGCATGCGATGATTTTTCTCCGCTGATTCTGCTTTGCGAATGCAATCGCCGCGTGACACATTCCCTGCTCGTTCCTTCCCTGCATGACCCGCAGCCCGCCAGGTTCGCTGTCCAATGCTTCCCCAAGCCCCACTGCTATGCCGTGTCCGAATATCGTAAAAAACCCTTCCACGAACTTGGTCTCTTTTCCATCCACGGAAACATACTGGTTATCCAAAAACTTTACAATCGCCTGCGCGGTTGTCATTCTGATTGTCTCTGCCATTTTCTGCTCCTTTCTCTCCTAAACCCTGGCTATCATTTCGCCGAATTTCTCTTTTTCTTCTTTTATAAATGCCGTCACCTCTTCCGAATCCGGTAGGGAATCCGAACAGTTATTGCTGCGTACCATCATGGACGCTTCCGCAGAGCCAAATTCCAGACAATCGATAATCTCCCATCCCTGATACAGCCCGTACAGGAATCCGGATCCATAGCCATCACCGCCGCCGAATCCTTTCCTCGCCTCTACCGGGAAAGGCTTGATACTGAAGCTCTGTCCGTCACAGGTATATGCCGTAGAGCCTTTCATTCCATGTTTAATCACCACAATCTTCGCATTATGCCCCTGCCATAGCGCCGCGCTCTCCTCATCGGTCATGCCAGGTTGGATCAGCTTCTCAGTCAGGTCAAATTCTTCCCGGGAACCCATGATGATATCCGCCTCTTTTGCCACAATCGAATAGTAGATGGAGATCTCGTCACGATTCTTCCAGTTATACTCCCTGTAATCTATGTCAAAGATTACCCTGGTATTGTTTTTCCGGGCCAGCATGACCGCTTTGATGGCCGCCTCTCTGGACGGGCTTTCTGCCAGGGCCGTTCCGGAGATAAGAATCGCTTTTGTATTTTTAATATATTCTTCATCAATATCATCCACATGGAGCTGCAGATCCGCTATACAGTTGCGGTACATCAGTATGCTGCTCTCACTGGAGGACAGCATTTCCGTGAAAGTAAGCCCCAGCTTTTCCCCGCCTGTGCATCTGGTAATACGGGAAGTGTCGATGCCCTGCTCGTCAAAGTACTCGACTACAAAATCCCCAAACTGGTCGTCGGACACTTTGCCAAAAAAACCCGCCTTCAATCCATGCCTGGCAACGCCCACCGCAATATTTGCCGGAGAACCTCCCACAAACTTTTCAAACATGTGCACCTTCTTCAGCGGCTTGAATCCCTCTTTCACCTGATCGTTGTACGCAGGATTGAAATCAATCGCCACCCTTCCGAGGAGCACCAGATCCATTGGCCTTGATTCATCAAATTCGATATGATTCATGTTCTCCCTCCATTTCCTGATTTTCTAATTTTCTCAGCCCAATCAAGGAGTCTTTCCGCAATCAAGCCGTCCAGTTCCTGATAGGGCATGAGCATTTCCTCCTCTTTCCGCCCGTCAGGACTTTCCGGCACGAACTCCCAGGCGGGCACAAAGGAATAGTTCCGGCGGATATATTCTTTCACTTTCCGATTCATTTCCTCATCCGCGGAAAGCCGGTCCTCAAACATAGGCATGATCAGGAACCCGTCGCTCCCGGCGCCTTTATTACAGGCGGAATCCCTGTCAATGACCAGCTTAAAATACTCCGGAGCCGGAAGAAGCGCATGCTTCCCCGGCTGTACATACAAAACCGGATGGCTGCCTTCAAACTCCAGGACATTCTCTATCATGCTGTTCAGGAATTTCCCGTGAAAACTGCTCTCCACCCCTGTCACTCTGCCGTCGCCATCCAGATATACAAAAGAATGCTCCAGATCATAAAGGTGCTGGATGTCAAAATCATAGTAAAAGGCATATTCAATTGCGGTTCCGCCCTCCGGAACTTCGATGATACGCCTGCAGGACGGGCTCTTTGCCGTCTCATGGTATATGGTATAACCAATCCCCTGCAGGGAAAAAGGCTCTGCCTTATCATAGCGCAGATGCGGTACATAAGCCGCAGCGCAAGAAATATTTTCGTCTCTCATACTTTTCCTCCATAATCAAATCAGCCTTTTGGCTTCTTCGTATCCTCTCGCAGCAGCGCCCAGCCTTTCGCAGGCTTTTTTCCAAAGTAACGCGGAAGAAGTATATTTCAAAGAAAGGGCATCCTCCCTTCCATCTGTAAGATTGAACTTCGGATACCCTCTTTCTTTATCATATTTCTTTCAAAACCTCTGCTCTTCATCCGATTGGATTACAGGCTGTCATAATAAGCAGCTCTTGCATCCAGGATTTTCTGAAGTCCTGCATTTACCAGCTCCTCATAGCCGGACTGGTAAGTATCTTCAAACTGGTCGGACGGGCAGCAGATACATGTATAGACAAAGTTGATCATCCTTGTCTTTACGTCTGCGCCGTATGTCTGCTCATCCTCTGAAATATAACCGTAGGACGGGAAGATATACTTGCCTGTATTACATACATCATAGTAGTTCTTAAACCAGTCAGCGGATGAAATCCAATCTGATGCACGGTTATCGTACTGAACCTCAGCCATAAGGTCATAGTCATTTACCCAGTCAAAATTCAGGTTCATGATGCTGAGGTCATCAGGTGTTCCGGGATAGCCCTTCTCATTCCTTACATCCTCAGCCAGGTCAAGCGCAACACCGCGCTCGTCGGTCTCATGCTCAGGCGTATAACGGATGTTTACAGCCACTGAGGGATCGGCCATCCAGTTCAAGTACTTCATGCAGGCTTCTGCCTTATCAGCTGAAGCAGCGGGAACCATTACATACATTGCATGTCTGAACTCGAAAGGAGTCCTGTAGGAACCGTCAGGAAGTTCAAAAGGCAGAACAGGAACAAATGTCTCATGTCCTACTGCATTGTTCAAAACCTCTGTAGGATTCCAGATATGGGTGGTATCATCAAGCACGAATCCCACTTCACCGTTGGAAACGGCTGCCATGAACGCATCCTCCGAAGTGTCGGTAGGGAATTCCTGGGTGATCAGGCCGTCATTGTACCACTGGTTCAGCTGCTTAATACCTTCTTTTGCTTCCGGAGCGACAGCCATGTATGCTTCGTTGTAGATATAAGCCTTGCGCTCGTCCTCAAGAGGCACATAAGAACCGACAAAGTTCAGATACATCTTCTCTGTATCGCCGCGTCCGCTCATTGCCCAGGGAGTTCCAAGACCTTTTTCCTTTACGGCATACAGATACTCGCCGAGCTCTTCCTTAGTAGTAGGCATTTCCATCTGAAGCTCGTCCAGCCAGTCCTGGCGGATATAGGCCGTATGGCGGGCATTTGCGGTACCGCGCTGTTTCATAACTGCAAAACGCTTGCCGTCAACCTCGCCAATAGGCTGTGCCTCTGCACAGTAGTTGGCAATGTCAGCGCCGTATTTTGCATAAGCGTCTGTCAGGTCTGTCAGCGCTCCGTTACTTGCATAGTTATAATACAGAGCCTGATCGTAAGTAAACACGATATCCGGCGCCTGCCCACCCGTCATCATGATATTCAGCTGATCGTCGGAACCGGATCTGGGAACGGATACATATGTAACATTGATGTTGAACTTCTCTTTTACCTGGTCCTTGATCCACTGGGTCAGGGTGTTATCCTCCGTGGTGGTGCCGGGGGCGGCATTACCTCTGTCCCACACCATTACGCGGATGTCAGTCTCTTCCCCGAAAAGGTCGCCTGCCGCTTCGCCGCCTTCTGCGCTGCTTTCCTCGCTGCCTTCTGCGCTGCTTTCCTCGCCGCCTTCTGCATCCTGTGAATCCTCTATGGATTCCGCAGAACCGGATGAAGGAGGCTCGGAGGATCCGGAATCACCTGATCCGCCGCAGCCTGCAAGCCCTGCAGTCATTGCCGCCGCCACTAAAATCGCCAGCGACTTTTTGAGTAAATTCTTTTTTTGCATTTCTAATTACCTCCCTAAAGTTTTTTATTAAATTAACCAGGTTAGTTTAACCAGGTTAGTTTAACCTTTCACTGCGCCTACCATGATGCCCTTTGTAAAGAACTTCTGTACGAAAGGATATACGATCAGCATAGGCAGCATGGAAATCACGATACTAGCCGCCTTGATGTTTTCCGCCACCAGATTGGTGTTCACGCCTTCCTCCACGGATACGTTCACGGATTCAATAAACTGCTTCAATACCATCTGTACCGTATAAAGGGTAGAATCGTTGATATAGTACATAACGTCGTTGATACCGTTCCAACGGCCTACCGCATAGAACAGGCCTAAGGTAGCGATGGTGGGATATACCAGGGGAAGCGCCACGCTCATCAATGTCCTGAACTGACCGCATCCGTCAATGGTAGCCGCCTCATAGATAGCGGAATCGATTCCCTTAAAGGCATTGCACATGATGATCATATTGTAAGCGCTCAGCGCGCCGGGAATGATCAGAGCCCACACCTTGTTGATCAGGCCGAAATCCCTTACGTTCAGATATGTGGGGATAACACCGGGATTCAGGTACATGGTCATTACAAACAATGTCATGATCAGGCTGCCGCCAATCAGGTTCTTTTTGGAAAGCGGATAAGCCGCCAGAACCGTCATGATCAGGTTCACCGCTGTGGAACCCAGCATCAGCACAATGGAGTAGCCGAAAGCCCGGATAAAGCTGCCGCTGTTCACGGCTCTGACGTAGGCCTCTGTATTAAAGCCTACCGGCAGGATAAATACCCGTCCTGCCGTAATGGCATCTTTGGAACTGAAAGACATGGCGACAACCCGTAGAATCGGAACCATGGCAATGCAGGTAACAACGATGAAGAACAATGTCCAGAAAAATTGGAATATTTTCTCATTTTTACTATTCAATGCATTCATTACATAATTCCCTCCTGTCCCATTTTCTTGATCGCTGCATTAGCGGAAAGCACCATGACCACGCCTACCACCGTCTGGAACAGGCCTACCGCCGTCGCGAAGTCAAAGCGCCCTGCCGCAAGACCTACGGAATATACGTAAGTACTGATAACGTCGGCGGCATCCCTTACCAGCGTATTTGCCATCATGTAAGGGCGGTCGAAGCTGATGTTTACAACCTTACCGATCTGCATGATCAGAAGAACAGTAATGGTGGAAGAGATCTGGGGCAGCGTCACATGCCAAATCCTCTGAAGCCTTGTAGCTCCGTCTATGTAGGCCGCCTCACCCAAGGAAGCGTCCGTTGCCATCAGCGCCGCCAGGTATACGATCAGGGAATAGCCTGCCCCCTGCCAGACGCCCGCAAACCAGTAAACGAAACGCCAGATACTGGAATTACTTAAGAATGCCACTGAGCCGAGCCCCATCACATTCAGGATATTGTTCACCAGGCCGCTGGCTGAAAACAGCTGGGTCACGATACCGGAAATGATAACCCATGATAAAAAGTTCGGCAGGTACAGCAATGTCTGCGTGGTCTTCCGCACTACGCTGCTCCGGAGCTCGTTTAAGAATATCGCAAGGAATATGGGAATCGGGAAACCTATGATCAAATCACCCAGATTCAGGATCAGAGTGTTTTTCAGTGCGCTCCAGAAATCTCTGGACGAGAACACTTCATTGAAATTGGCAAATCCGATCCAGGGGCTGTCCCAGATACCCTGAAAGATATTAAATTTTTTAAATGCAACAACTACGCCTAACATTGGTTTATAATTGAATAAAATCATATAAACCACCGGAACCACAAGCATTGCGTACAACTGCCAGTTATTCTTCAGGTACAGCTTAAGATTCACTTTTTGTCTTTGAGCTTTCTTTCCCATGTAACCTCCTCCTAGTATAATGATGATATAGCCACAAGAGCTATACAGTTAATAAGTTACAAAGTCATATCTGATGAATAGCTG